>NZ_ASJR01000010.1 GCF_000474745.1 Chitinivibrio alkaliphilus ACht1
TAACTTCGTTTCAATCCACACCCCCCGCGAAGGGGGCGACTAGCGGAATATCAGAGCAGGTGCGGGGGCTAATTGTTTCAATCCACACCCCCCGCGAAGGGGGCGACTTGCGTGGCTATACAGAGCCCTGCGAGACGGCAGAGTTTCAATCCACACCCCCGCGAAGGGGGCGACCCGTGAGTCACTCGGATTTTCCCGGGCGGTTTTGATGTTTCAATCCACACCCCCGCGAAGGGGGCGACGCCGTAGTATACAAACGCTTGATCTTCGGGGTTCCGTTTCAATCCACACCCCCGCGAAGGGGGCGACTGTCTCCTTCAAATCACTCTCAGGGAGTGACAAAAAGAAGCTCTATTCGCTAATATACATTTGTTCCAATTAAATAAAAAAATTCATTTATCAGTGTATGTTCTATCGCAAAGAATATCATAGCTTTTCAAAGAGCGCTACCCTCCCGGTAGTTAGATGTAATCTACACGTTAGCGTTATAATATTATCGCATCATCCAGATCAATCTCTTTTTTAGCACCAAAATGTTCTACACGACGCTTCCAATTTGCGCCAAGATAATAAAAACGAAGAGAATCCACGGAGGGTTTATATATTTTCAATAAACGAGCCTTGAGATTTTCCCATTGTGCCGGCTCAACATCACACTCAAATACAGAGTATTGCACCCGCTGTCCAAAATCTTCGCATGTTTTGGCTATTTTTCTCAAACGCCGGGATCCCACAAGGCTTTCGGTCTGTACATCATAGGTCACCACCACCAACATATCAGCTTCTCCATATAAAGGGTGGATAAAACTCAATATCACCCCGCAAAAATCGGCTCATCAACTGCGCCTGCAGATGAAAAAACAATCCCAATGGAGCCTTTTCTTTTAAGAAAGGGTGTATTACTTCCTCTTTTTTTCGATCCTGATAGGCTGCTAAAACAGTTTTTCTGGCATCACCCTTTAAAGAATACGCCCCAACCTCCGACACAATAAAATCTTTCGGTGTAATTTGCTGTCGATTTATAAGAGAAAGGGTGAGTCTGTCGGCTATATAACAGCGAAACTCCTCACATAAATCCAAGGCAAGGCTGTTTCTTCCTGGACGATCGCGGTGAAGAAACCCTACGGCGGGGTCAAGCCCCACTCCCTCGCATGCGGAGACACAATCCTGTGTTATGAGGGTGTAAAAAAGGGAAAGAAGTGAGTTGACTGCATCTCGGGGCGGACGTCGGTTTCTTCCGGCAAGATAGAAATACTCTTTGTTTTTTGTAATACATGAATCAAAAACAGAGAAATACTGAAGAGCCCCTTCCCCTTCATATCCGCGAACACTATCTATATCGCAACAATCCCGTATCCGATGAAGAATCTGCTTTTTCCGCTGAATAACCGCTTCTATATTTTCCCGGTTTTGATGGTCGGGATAATTGCGCAACAAACGCTGAAGAGATGTCCGTGATGAATGAATTTTTGCCCCCACACTGTTCTTTGCAATTTCCAAAACAGCCTGTGGATCTTCACTGGTTCGATACTGCGCCTTGCGTAAAAGGACATTCCCGGAAACTGCCCCCTGTACACGGGCAAGAAATTTTCCATACCATGTAAAAAAGGCCAACCCCACTCCCCGTTCCCCGCAAAACCCCATCAATGCCGGGGATACCATCACCCTGCCGAAACAATAAATATTTGCAATGGTATGTATGGGCAGTTGCGCCGCCTTCTCCCCTTCTATTTCAATAATAATTGTCTCACGCTGTTTATGAATATAGGTGCCATCTGTGGTCAGGTACAATGTGTTCAGATATTTTTTCATGTTCGGTCTCCCGTAAAACAATCATCCTTCCATTTTTCAGGGTTTGATTGTATATATTGTTGAATCCTGAAATATTCATTTCTGTTGCGGATAATATGATCATGATATCGTGGTTGCCATTTAAAATCAATATTATTTATACGCGCATATTTTGTTACACCGATTTTGTATCCGCGGATTATTGATGCCAGATTTTGTGATTGCGGTCCAAATCGATTTTGGTTCATATGATTCCACGCGGGGGATTTGTTCGCCGAAACCGTCATATCCGTCATATCCGTCATATCCGTCATATCCGTCATATCCGTCATATCCGTCATATCCGTCATATCCGTCATATCCGTAGAGACGCAAAATTTTGCGTCTCTACGTTGGTTACGTTGGTTACGTTGGTTACGTTGGTTACGTTGGTTACGTTGGTCACGTTGGTCACGTTGGTCACGTTGGTCACGTTGGTCACGTTGGTCACGTTGGTCACGTTGGTCACGTTGGTCACGTTGGTCACGTTGGTCACGTTGGTCACGTTGGTCACGTTGGTCACGTTGGTCACGTTGGTCACGTTGGTTATGGTGGTTATGGTGGTTATGGTGGTTATGGTGGTTATGGTGGTCATGGTCATCGCGTTGGTCGCGGTCGTCGTTATTACGGTGATTTTTGTTAATAATTATAATTCCGTGAACGTGATTGGGCATTACCACAAATGCGCCCAATTCGACAAATGGAAAATGGATCGGAATTTCGTTCCAACAGGATTGGGCGGCATACCCCAGGCCATTACAAACCATTTTTTTATTTCAATTTCGCCAAAATAATGGATCCTGTTGTGGGTACAAATGGTTATGAAATAACATCCGTTTCTCCCATAATCATACCCCGGCAATCGTGCTGATTCTATGCGATATCTGTTTTTGAATAATGACATAAATCATACCCCCCTATACCCGTGGGGCCGTAAAACCCCATTCCCCTATGGTATTATTATCACCCATATTATCACGGATTAAATATTGCATCGATGTAATCCGTTTTTCGACGATGTTCAAATTGTTTTGGCTGACACCGATCAATAAGAGAACACCTCCGGCATTTCTGACTGTACGCAGGCCGCGGGGTGTGCCCTGTTTCAAACAATCCATGGACTGCATCAATAACCTGCACAGTTTCCCCGCGCAGGGCCTCATCAAAACAGACATCCAGACGATGGTGCTGTTTTCCATAATAGATAGCCCCGGCATCAATATTACAATCCAGCATTTCCTCCAGGCAAAGCGCCTGGGCACACAATTGCACCGTATCACAATTATCCTTCTTGGGTTTTCCCCGTTTGTATTCCACGGGGAAAGGGATCCACCATCCGGAACGATTGGGTAATTTTATCCCTGTTTTGGGAAACGCAAAATCGTGCGCCTTTACAACAGCATCTGCATCCACCCGGTGAAATTCCACCAGATCACACTGACCGGAAAGGGAGTGTTTTTTTGAAGAGATATACAACCCCCGTGATTTTATCACTCCGCCACGTTTTTCTGTACGATCGGAATGAATATCTTCATGCATCAGATGCCCCTGTGTGGTAAGATGGTTTTCTTCCCAATTTAGTTCAACATAGGCAAGGGCACATTGCCGTGGGCAAAAAATGTAATGCTGAAGAGCAGAGAGCTGTATTAAATCCATCTCTTTTTCCATGTCTCCAACAATATATTACGGTAGAGATGTACAACAATACATCTCTACCTATGGTGTACTACAACATTTCAATAACCTCTACCCCTTCCGGAGCAGAATCGGTATCAACGGTAACCGTATAATCAGAAAAAGCGCGAGCCGGTGTTACATCATCACCATTGCGCTTCACAGAAACCAGATCAAAAAGTGTATGTGCCGGTGCATTTCCGAGCATAGAATCATGCTTGAAAACAACCAGTTTACGTGCATTTACTTTGCCCCGCGAAGCAGAATGATCATGATCAAACATATTAATCAGCGCATCCCAGAGAACTTCAAGGTCTTGTTCTGTAAAACCAGTATTTTTTGCAAAATGAGCAGAGACATATCCTTCCACCCGATATAAACCATAGGGGATTAAGGTTTTTTTACCAATAGTCCGGTTATCTCCCCCCTGTTTTTTTGCTTCCTGCGGTGTTTCCACGGCCATACGCGTGATACTCAGTTCTTCGGGCATCACCGGATCAATGCTTTTTGCAAAATTAATCTGTACCGGCCCGCGTACCTGACCGCAGTTATTTTCCTTTGTTGACATTACGGCCCCAAAGGTACGAACATCAAAAAAGTTATCACACATCCACTGCCGTGCATTTTTTATCTTTGTACCGGTATCCTTTTCATCTTTTACACGGGGATCTTCATAAGCAGGAGCCCGGTTTTCTGAAAGAACTGATTTTTCTCGGATGTAAATATTGTAATATTCTTTACCCTCACAGGCAATATCCACATAATTGCGAATCTTTCGTTTCAGGCACACATCTGTCACAATCCCCTGAGAAGTTTCCGCATCAATGCGGGGCATATTTCCTGCGTCCGGATCGCCGTTGGGGTTCCCGTTTTCCACATCAAAAAACAGGGTGAATTCATAGCGGTTTTTCAGTGTTTCCATTACATCTCTCCTTCTGTTTCAGTTATTTTTTTCTGTTTTTTCTTAAAAAAATCCTGCCGCTGGTGATAATAGCCGATAGCAAACTCCCCTTGATCTTCAAGTTTAAGAGATTTAGGAAAATCCGAAATATCTTCCATAATTTCACCAATCAGTTTTTCTTTATTCACTGCCAGGCCGGGTTTGGTGCTTTTAATTTTTTTCAGATGATTTTGTGCCAGCTTAATAATGACCGGAAAGACAACCCGCGGGGTTGCCGAAGCAGAGGCAAAATAACGGTCTTTAATTGTTGCATTCAGACTACCCCCGGAGGCATCCTCCTGAGTTCGTTCAAGTACGGCAAACAAACGTCCTAAGCTGTAGGGCGCAGTTTTACGATCTGCATCAAGTGCCACGGTAAGCTCCTTGTTAAAGTTTCTGTTTAATATTGCTTTGATAAAGGCGACTCGATAATAATTCAAACGCCGGTATTCCTGATCCGTACGCATTCGTCCGATAAGAATGGATAAAAGATTAGAAGGGTATCGTGTTCCCGATAAAATACTTCGCATAACCGGTCCGGCAATATTCGGCGGAATATTTGCACTCTTATGCTGCGATGCTGTCTCAATTAAAAGCTGCCAGATAGAAGGGGTTAAACTGTCTTTTTCCTTATTCTGAGGTATTATTTTCAGATCCTGATAATGACTTGCTACTTTTTTTCCCATTTTACTCACCGTATCAGTATGCCAGAAACGAACAGATATCCGGGCTGAGTTCGGTGCAAGACCCAATACAAAAAAACGGGAATCATCTGCAAGATCTGAGGGGAGTTTTCCTTTCTGCATCTCTTTGAGAAAGGTCTCCAATTCCTGACGGCGCTCTTCATCATCTGTATCAGGTCTATCCATCAAACCACTGAAGAAATGTTCTGCCGACCGGTTGTTTTCCGCCCAGAAAAGGGTGAGTGTATCGGCTATTCTCAGATTGTGTTTATTTTCCATTGTAAGGTAATTCAATGCGTGAGTAAATTTACCCGCACTAAATCGGTTTATCTGAGCATTCTCATTACCACTAAGATTGTAGGATTCAAAAACTTTTTCATTGAATGAAATCAGAGGGATATCGTTTTTTCCGCCATTGCCGACACCTTTTTTTATTGTTGGCTGTAAACGATAGACTGGCGCTTTCTTACCGGTTACCAAACAATATCTTTGAGGAACATCCTGATCGACAACGGCATAGTAATCCCGCCAGATCTGTTTTATTTCTTCCTGCTCAAAAACAAATCCGTCATTTTCACTATCTTCGATTATAAATGAAAGATTTACACCAGTAAGGTTTTCTTCAACTGCAGTCTTCCATTCCTCAGAATTTAAGAGTTTTTCTTTCGCCTGTCCAGATTCGAGAAATTTCATAACAGCCGTAACATCTTTATTTGAAGCCTTTGTTTCCTCTAAAATCCTCTTCTGTTTGTCGACGAAAAATGAGTGACTCTGTGGCTTCGGTTTTGTCTTTTTGTTTTTAACCTCAACACCCAGGACAAACTGCGAATTATCCCAAAGGAAATACGGACTGTTTTCATTTGCTTTCCCCGCCCGTTTACCCTCTCGTTTTGGAACTACAAAAACCGATGGATGTAATTTACCATCACTCCCAATGGTTCTGTAATCGTCTAATCCTTTAAAATGTCCTTCCCTGTCTATAATAATGGCATAGTGAATGGATTCAGGGCTGAACCCAAGCTTCCAAATTTCTGTATCTTCACTGGTCTCTAACCGGTCATACAGATTTATTAACTCCTGCAATATCATTTCAGCACCTCCCCGGAATCAGGATGGGGAACAGCAATAACACCGTCCACCATCTTGGGACGATAAAACATGGGTTGAATATTCTTCTTGTCAGAAAAGTCTATATCAAAAAGCATAAACCCCAGATCACGCTCCCCCGTAAGCTGTGAAGCAGGGATATCTCCCTCAACCAGCTCAAAGGATGAGGAAAACTCACGGGTCCCCAGATAGGGTTGATAGAAACACTGCCCCTTTTTTGCCCGACGATTGAACATATCCAGGTGTTTCCCGATATTTTCCCCTTCGCTGTTTATCGGCTCAAAATGAGCCTCAATAATGTATTCAACATCACGAAGAACCATAGCCGCCCGTTGCCGACGGTGTTTTGAGTCATCTGCAAAAAGCTGTATTGCTTCATTATTTTCCATGGCAGTAGCTATCTTACCTGCGCTAATAGAAAGCTTACTGTCCACCTCATTCCGCCTGATATTATCAAATTTCACCGGTTTCATTACATGTATGCGGTCAATTACCCACCGAATTGCAGGTTTCCAGTAGATCGCTTCAATCACTGCCCGAGCCGCCGATGGCGTAATAACATCATAGCTGACACGCTCAACTTTCATCTCCGGTCGGGTAAAACATGCGTAATCCCCCCATACTTTCACTTTCACACCAAAACTCATAGGCCTCTCCAATCCACGCACATTGTGCGACTAAAACATTAAACTATCTGTATTCATAAACTCCGGAATGTCCGGACACAAGCCGACATTCTCCGTGTAAATATCATTATTTGTAAGAATCCAGTATTGACCATCATCAAAGAGATCTTCCAGAACTCCGTCCTTTGCCAGATTCTCAAACATTCTCTTTCGCAGCTGAACAGAAAAGCGCTGAGCCCGTTTCTGCATCTCCCGCGGCAGAAAAGCAGCATCCTTGCTGCAATATTTTACTTTTTCTGACCAATCACGCAACTCCTGTATTACCTCAGCACCGTCAGTACCATAGGGTACAATAATTGATTGAGTTGCCTCTTCGATAATCCTGAATTTTTCTGCCATATCTTTAAACTGAATCTTATCGGGAGCTGCACTCAGTAATGCCATTATCTCTTTTTTATCCAGTTTATTACCACTGTTTTGCTTGTTATAAAAATTTTGGAAATAGGTGGAAACTGATTCGATTGAGAGAATATCATCGGTATATCTTTTCAAAATTCGCTTACCGGACTCAGCAGCGTGCCGTAAATGCCCGGGCGGTGGCGGTGTTTCACCATTAAAAACAAATACCTCTCCCTGTTTCAGCTTACCATTTCGGTTGCATCGTCCGGCAGCCTGCGCAATGGAATCAATCCCGGCAACAGCCCGATACACAACAGGAAAATCCACATCAACACCGGCTTCAATAAGCTGTGTACTCACCACGCGACAGGGTAAACCATCATCAAGGCGATTGCGAACAGTTTGCAGAATATCTTTCCGATGTTCCGGACACATCATGGTGGAAAGATGGAAACATTCATTTTTTTCCACATTCGTATCCGCAAGAGACTCCATAATATTACGGGCATCTTTCCGGGTATTAACAATGGCAAGCACCTGTTCCTGTTGAGCTAATCTCCGGGCAAGATCATCAACATTTAATAATTCTTCAAGATAAGATAGTTGTACCCGTTTGAAATCATTATATAATTTTTGCGGTTCCGGCATTATTTCACGTACATTCTGCAAAGCATCATTTTTCAGAAGTCTGGTGTCTGACAGAGTCGGCTGTGTTGCCGTACACAACACCGCAGAGCATCCATAGGACTCTACCAATTCACGAATAACAGTAATGGAAGGTCTCAGATATTCAGGAGGAAACATTTGTGCTTCATCGAAAATAATGACACTATCTGCCACGTTGTGAAGCTTCCGACAGGCACTGCTTCTGTTACTGTAAAAAGATTCAAAAAATTGTACATTGGTAGTTACCACAATGGGAGCATCCCAGTTTTGTGAACTTAAACGGTTTAAAGCAGTTTCCTTTTCCGGCTCAAGGTTATTGTGGTGTTCCAGTACATTCTCATCACCAAAAACAGTACGAAATACCTCTGCATTTTGTGTAATGATTGACGTATAGGGAATTACATAGATAACACGACGCAGATTATGTTTTACCGCATGATCCAGTGCAAAGGCCATGGAGGAAACGGTCTTTCCCCCACCGGTAGGTACTGTAAGCGAAAATAATCCGGAATCTCTTTTTGCAGCATCACGACACCACTCAAGAATTTGCATCCGTTTTGCATTAATTGATGAGTCAGCTTTAAACGTACTACGGATATACTGATTAAGCTGATGCTGAAGTTCAGTAACTGAGGCTCTCCGTACCTGTCGTTCCTTATTCTTTTCGGGAGCCATAAAACGCTCTGTATCCAAAAAATCAGCATCAACCAAGCATGAGTAAAGCATTCGAATAAGAAATGGAAGCTGCAGTTTTCCTCTTTTATTCTTTATAGGTGTAAAATCTGAAATATTCAGATTCTTTGGAAGAACCATGTGCGGGAGATTTTCCCGGTAAGGCTCCAAAGATTTTGTTAACCTGTGACGCAGATCAGAATTGGTGGAATCATGCCCGTTGGGAAGCCCGCCGTGATGTCCGACAATAAGATATGCCAAAACCGTTCCAATATCTTTGCCGTACTTTTCCACAAGATACTGAGCCCCCGCTGTTGAGTGATCCACATGCAAGGTTACATGAGCTTCCGGATCGTACCCACTTTGACTGGCAATCTTATTCTGAAAAGCCTCTGACGCCTTACCAAAATCATGTGTAATTCCAGCAAGGTATGCAACCTTTCGCAATCCAAAAGGGGCTGCACATTGCTCTGCGATCTCTGCCACTCCCGCAAGATGCTCACCCAACTCATGAATCTCCCATTCACCACTTTCATCCTGTCGTACATGTGCTAAAAGCATCAATCACTCCCAGAAAAAGATATCTTAAGTAAGTATATACATCCTGTGTGCCATATGATGTCTCTTAAGTATATACATCCTGTGTGTCATATGATGTCTCTAAAGAAAAATGTGTAAAAGTATGTCCATATATTACAATATATTGATTGGCTGAACAGTAAAGAAGAAATACCTCAAACCTCCATTTTTTTCAAGAAAACAATAGCACCTCGAGTGCAAAAGTCGGGTTTACAAAACCCCCACAAATGCATCACACTTTCCTCAAAAGTCGTACATACACAATAATTTACTGCTCATTTGTTTTTGTTTATCCCGTGTTATGCCTACGAAAAAACAACACAATCACGCTCACAGAGCCGGACAAAAGGATTATGCAAAGCCAGGAAGAGTTACGCAAAGAATGTTTCATATCGATAAATGGTTATATTACCACGACCAATCCTAGTTATGAAAGAACGAGGTATGCCATGAAACAAAGTGTTGTAACCGTACTCCTGCTTCTTATATCCAGTGTGTCAATCACATGGGGACATGCACAAAGCTGGAATAATTTTGATGTCCACCTTGGAGGTGACTCTCTTGTTATAGAACTTGGCATTGTAAAGGAGGATTTGGTAAGCACCCTCAATATATTCCACAGCGGGGATATTGCCTGGAAAGAGCATACTCATGAAATTATGGAGTATCTTGACAGCACCGTTACTATTCAGATAAATGACAGGGAATACTCCCTTCATACTCTTTCACCCCGTATGAAGGAGGATACATCGGATATTCTAGGGCTTTTGCCTGTAAAACTTATCTATTCACCTCCCCGTAAGATACAAACCATTACTGTTACACCCGATATTTTTTCCACGGGCCATGCCGATGTCCGATGGATGGTATCTTTTCGAGACTATAATAGAGAGTCCGTATTGTATCAAAGCAGTGGCAATGAAGAAACCCTGGTATATGACGCAGAAAAGGCTCTTTTACGGGATAGTGAGGGCTCTGTGGTGCGTTATGCTCAGGATGATACCTTTCTTAACCAAATGATCCGTACGGTTCGCATGGGGTTCAGTCAGGCTGGTGTTGAGCGGATGTTTGCCCAAAGTACCCATGGAAACTACATCTACATTTATCTCTTCCTTGCAATTATTATCGGTGCCCTGCACGCCCTTTCACCGGGCCACGGCAAAGCCCTTATCGGTGCCTATATTGTAGGAAGCAGAGGATCGGTGAAGGATGCGCTCCTCCTTGGGGTTGTCACCACGGTGAGTCATACCTCCAGCGTTATTCTTCTGGGAGTGGTGCTTCTCCTTGTCTTTGGCACTACGATTCCCGATGGGGTCATTCCCTATATAAGTCTCTTTTCCGGAACCGTTATTATTTTTATCGGCTCCTATCTTCTGGGAAAACGGGTACAGGATCTTTCCACCGACGGGCACAGTCACGATCATGGACATAGTCACGATCATGGACATAGTCACGATCATGGACATAGTCACGATCATGGACATAGTCACGATCACGGGCACAGTCATGATCATGGGCATGAACATATCTCCCTTGAGACGATTCATAAAAAGGGCTTTTGGTCCAGTATTGCCATGGGGATCTCCGGTGGGCTTGTCCCCTGTCCGGCGGCATTGGTTATACTTTTTGTTGCCATCTCGGTACAGGAGCTTACCTTCGGACTTCTTCTCCTGCTGTTTTTTAGTATCGGTCTGGCCATTTCCCTTTCCACCATCGGGATTATCTTTTCACGAGGTATGAAGTATGCTGAACGCTATGATAAAAGCAATGTTATAGAGAAACTGCCCCTTCTTAGTGCCGGAATCATTATGATTCTGGGTCTTATTATTGCGGGAAATGCCCTTATTCACATTATCTGAGAGGATGTTATGAGACAATTGCTACTGCTTATATTGCTCTTTATTTATGCGTGTACTCCTTCCAATGATACGGAAGATACGTCACGCCGTATGGTAACTGATGCTTTGGGACGGGAGGTGACTATTCCCGCAGAGGTAAATCATATTATCTGTTCCGGTGCCGGTGCCCTGCGCTATGCCACCTATCTGGAACTTCAGGATATGGTGGTGGCCGTGGACAATGCGGAAAAAAGTGCCAATCCCGCCCTGGAAACACGCCCATACTCCATTGCCACTCCGCACTACAGGGACTTACCCCTTTTTGGGGAGTTTCGCGGGGCAGACAATCCGGAGCTGATTCTCTCCCTTGATCCCGCACCGGATGTCATCTTCAAAACCTATTCCGACATGGGACATTCCGTGCAGCGTCTGCAGGAACAAACGGGAATTCCCGTGGTTGCTTTGGAATATGGAGACCTTATGAGCGACCGGGAGTCTATGTATCAGGCCTTTCGTATCATGGGTGAGGTGGCACATAGTACAGAGCGGGCCGGGGAAGTTATCGACTTTTTTGAACAGCATCGCACGGCTTTGTCAAACATGGACCTTTCCCGTGAGATTACACCCTTTCTTGCAGGCCTTTCATCGCGGGGAACCCACGGTTTTGTATCCACCTCTCCCGTCTACACACCGTTTCTCCTTCTCGGGGTGGATAATATGGCCCAGAAAGGTCCGGGGATCATGGAAAATACCCGCCATACCCTTCTCTCAAAAGAGACCATCGCCCATGAGGATCCGGAAATTATCTTCCTGGATATCGCCTCAACACGAAACCCAGAGGGCGAAGGTAATGCCCTCTACGAGATGCAGACAGACCCCCTCTTTCGAAATCTTACGGCCGTGCAGGAAAACCAGGTTTATACGGTGATTCCTCATAACTCCTACACAACAAATCACGGTTCTGTTTTGGCAAATGCCTATTATATTGCCCATGTTCTTGGTACAGATGTTGAGTATGATCCTGCTGAAAAAGCAGATGAGATATACTCTTTTCTTGTGGGAAAACCTGTATTTGAAGAGCTTAACGAGGGCTTTGACAATCGGGCCTTCCGGAGGCTGCATGTGTCACAGTAACCAGAAAACGCCCTCTGTGGGAGATACGTACGAAAGTTTCATTCGTAAAAAAAGGGTGGTACTTCTTATGGGAGTCGCCCTTTTGGCTCTTGTGGCAATAGCTTCCTGCGGTGTTGGATCGGTGCAGATCGGCCTTATGAATATCCTCACGGGAAACCTCACCCCAGCGCAGGAACGCATACTGCTTTATTCGCGTCTGCCCCGGGTAATAACCGCCATCTTTGCCGGTATGGCCCTCTCCCTGAGCGGCGCTGCCATGCAGTCGATACTGCGAAACCCCCTGGGATCACCCTTTACCCTCGGTATCTCCCATGCTGCTGCCTTCGGTGCAGCCCTTTCGGTACTTGTCCTGGGAAATTTTGTGCAGGCTGCGTCCAGCAAAGGAGTGATGCAGTGGATTGCCCCCTATATTATCACGATTTCCGCCTTCGGGGGGGCCATGATTGCCACGGCGGTGATACTCTTTGTATCCAAGGTGAAACGGGCATCTCCGGAGGTGATTGTCTTAACAGGGGTTGCCATCAGTTCCCTCTTTACGGCAGGGACCTCCTTTATGCAGTATTTTGCCGATGATACGGAGCTGGGGGCAATTGTCTTCTGGACCTTCGGTGATGTGGGTCGCAGTTCATGGTATGAGCTTGTTGCCATTATTGTCATTACCTGCCTTTCCCTGGTGTTTTTCTGGTGGAATCGGTGGAATTTCAACGCCCTGGAATCGGGAGATGAGACGGCAAAAAGCCTGGGAGTATCCGTGGAACGGGTGCGTCTTACGGGGATGCTCATGGCATCCCTTCTTACGGCGGTGGTGATTTCCTTTCTCGGGATTATCGGTTTTGTGGGGCTGGTCTGCCCCCATATTTCACGCCGCCTTATTGGCGAAGACTACCGTCACCTCATACCTTTTTCATGTCTTGCGGGGGCATTGCTCCTGATTTTAGCTGATACGGTGGCCCGTACCATTCTTGCGCCCCATGTCATCCCCGTGGCGATTATTACATCCTTTCTCGGGGCCCCCGTGTTTATTTACCTGCTTGTACGGAGGAACAGTGGATTTACAGGTTAAAAATCTTCAGTTTTCATACGGAACAGCGGAGGTCTTAAAAAAGATTGATTTCTCCGTAAAAGCCCACGAAATTGTGGCAATTCTTGGCCCCAACGGGGTAGGGAAAACCACTCTTTTAAAATGCATAAACTCCATCCACACTCCCCGGGGAGGAGATGTGATTCTTGATGGGCGTAATATTCTGAATCTCTCCCCCCGGGAGATTGCAAAAAAAATAGGCTACGTGGCGCAAAAAACATCTACGGCACGGGTAACCGTCTATGATGCTATTCTTCTGGGGAGATATCCCTATATTACCTGGCGGGTAACTCCGCGGGACAGGGAGATTGTGGATTCCATCATTGATAAGCTGCACCTGCGGGAATTTACCATGCGGTATATTGATGAGCTCAGTGGCGGAGAGCTTCAGAAGGTTGCCACGGCGCGGGCACTCGTGCAGGAGCCGGAAGTGCTTCTCCTTGATGAGCCCACAAGTAATCTCGATTTAAAAAATCAGTTTGACCTGCTCTCCTTTATCCGCAGGGTGGTGCGTCACCACGATGTTTCAGCCATTATCACCATGCACGACCTCAATATAGCCCTGCGCTATGCCGACACCTTTCTTTTTGTAAAGGATGGAGAGATTTATTGTCATTGTAGCAAAGATGAAGTGACTGAAGAGATCATCAGCACAACCTATGATATTGCTATTTCCCTTCATTATATAGACGGATATCCACTCATAGTACCCAAAGGAGATGTATATGCAGAAGATACAGACTGTTGCCGTAGCCACAGTTGAAAACAAATGTTCCACCGTGGAAGAGCTGCGGTCTCAGGATCGAACGCGCCTTGTATCAACCCTTCATTTTGATGAAGAGGTTGCTCAGGGGCTTTATAAAATTGAAGAAAACAGCCACCTGCAGGTTTTATTTAATTTCAGTGAGTCCGAAGGATATACCCTGGTGGGTAAACGCCTCCGGGACAGGGAGCTGGGCGTTTTTGCCTGTCGCACACCCTTTCGACCTTCCCCAATCGGCTCCACCGTTGTGGAACTCCTTGAGCGTCATGAAAACCGTCTTATTGTGCGGGGCCTTGATTGCCTCAACGGCACCCCTGTTCTGGATGTTAAGCCCTTTACAGCAGGTTTTGATTCTGCCCTGCGGACGGAGGGGGAAGAAATTCTCCTGAAGAAAAATCCCCGCAGAGATATTGAGATGGACCTTGCACAAAATAATCTCCATAGCCTGCTCCTGGGTGCCGGACAGATACACGGGCATTTTTGTGGAGGTGTTTCCAGCGGGGTCATGGCGTCGGCATATGGTCTTTCTGAGCTGAAAAAACTGCAAAAAAACGCCGGAGTTGACGGATTGGAAAATATCCTTGCCATTATTGAAACAAACAGCTGTTTTGCCGACGGTGTGCAGTATGCGGCGGGGTGTTCCATTGGAAATAACGGCCTTGTCTATCGCGATTTTGGAAAAACTGCCGTTACCTTCCTTGTTCGCGATAAGCAAGAAGTCTGTGCTGCTGTGCGGGTATCATCACGGGGAAACAGGATGGGCATACAGGAGCGCTACCCGGAATTTTCCAACCTTTTTCAGGAGGTGATCGTACAGAGCAATCGAACTCCTGAAAAGGTGGCGGAGTTTAAACGCCTTTCCTGCGCCGTGAGTTTTGATATGCTTGATACTCCCTTTGAAGAGATGTTTCATCTGAAAATAAACCCGGAGGTGTATATTCCCGGCTTTGCCCCTATTAAAGACAGTAAAACATGCAAAAAAATGCGGTGAGAGCTGTATGGAAACAAAGGCTGATGAAATGGGAGATGCTTTTTACTGCAAAGCCTGTTCGGGGAAATCATTTTATCAGCTTGACGGCACGGGTATTGTGTGTATACGGGAGGCGGAATAATGCATAGAAAAGGAGAATTGGCAATGAAAAGATTCTTTCCTGTGGTGTTTACGTTGCTGTGTACTGTTATAACAGTTTTGTATTCACAGGAGTCTAAACCGGAGAAGCTGGATGATATGGTGATATCTGCGACCAGGAGTGAGATTCAGGCCGCAGATGCTCCACAGAATATTCGAGTGATTACCGCTGAAGAGATACAGGAATCACCCTATGAAACGGTTGAAGAGATCGTGCAGAATACACCGGGTATGTATAATTTCAGGCACCGTTTTTTAAATCAAAATGGCATTATCAGCCCACTTCAAATGAGAGGAACGGGAAAAAACAGAGTGCTCTTTCTTATTGATGGTATTCCGCAAAATGATAATTTTAACAATACCATTGCCTGGGTTGGCTGGGGCCATATCCCCAAAGAGGCTATCAAGCGTATAGAAGTGGTGCGCGGACCGAGTTCTGCTCTGTATGGTTCAGAAGGTTTGGGTGGTGCCATCCACATTATAACCAAAGACGGTGCAGAAGAACGCAAAACAGCCCTGACGGGTAAAGCGGGAAGCGGGAGCACCCTCGGCGGAAGTTCTGTACATTCACAGCAGGCAGGCGATTTCTCTTTTGTTGCTTCAGCAAATTACTCACAAAGTGACGGTTTTTATGTTACCAAAGATCCCGGAGAAAATGACGAGAAGCGCTACAGAGATGACATCCGTCTTTTTGGTAAACTTGGATATGATATATCTGAAGAAGCACATATCAGTGCTGCCGGCCTTTTCTATAACCAGGAAGGTGGTCAGGGGACGCCGGGAGAGTATACCGAAATTATGCTTGATCAATATTGGCTCAATTACTCCCATTCTCTGGATAAGCTGGATATATCAACTACCCTCTTTCTAAACAGAGCAGATAAAGAAACGCAAAAGGTGGATAGAAACTTTGATCCTCAATTTGTTGAAGATTTTGATGGTTCGTATACCTGGGGCGGAGATTTTCAAGCAACCTTTACCGATCTTTCTCCCGTAACGCTTACAACCGGGGCGGCATACAAAAACTCCTTTATGGCGTATGATGTGACGTATCTCACCGATGATGAGCGTCGGGAGGGTGCAGAGGGAATGCAGCAGTTTGCCGCCCCTTTTGTTTCTGCCACAATGTCTACCCTTTATGGCCGTCTGATTTTTACAGTGGGGGGGCGGTATGACTGGATACAAACCAAAGACGGCGCAAACTGGGATACGCATCGTGCCTGGGATATCGGTGAAACTGGTGGCTTTGACCGGGAATACGACGAGAGAACCGATGATAATATCTCACCTTCCCTGGGTGTTGTCTGGCATACCACACCGAACACTACATTAAAGAGTTCAGCGGGTATCGGCTTTCGTGCTCCCAGTCTTTTTGAAATGTACAAAGTGCATGTTCGCGGCCAGGGAAGTTCCTTTACCCGTTCAAACCCCGATCTTTCACCGGAAAAGATTTACTCCTATGATATTGGGGCTGAACACTTCTTCATGGATAACCTTTTGGGGAAATTGACATTTTATCAATCCCGAGGAACAGATTACATCGGCTCAAAATTTATTGAAGAAGATACGGATGCAGGAATACGGTACTCCCAACGGGATAATATCAGTGAGGTTGATATTTATGGTTTTGAGATTGAGCTTGACTGGCAGCCCTTTGAAGAACTCAGTATTCAAAGCGGGTATACCTATAACAACTCGAAAATTAAATCTGACGAAGATCAGCCCGATTTAGAAGGGAATTATCTGGAACATGATCCGCAGCACAAAGGTAATTTTCGGGTGTCCTATCACAATGACCGCATTGTTAATGCGACCCTCAACGCCGCAGTGTACGGAGATAAATATTATGATTTGGAAAACACAATGAAAAGTGATGCCTATTGGAGTCTTGATGGGACCCTGTCCCGTACTTTTCTTGAAAGATTTACTGCACGACTCGCTGTGGAAAATATTCTTGATGAACAGAATGTTATTTTTCAAAGGATGCGTGCTGGAGAGATTCAGCAAACCGTAGATCCCGGCAGGATACTCACGGCATCACTTACCTATCAATTCTAACCAAAATGCGGGAAAATTTTTGTTTTTCCGCATTATTTTATAAGGAGAAATTATGTATAGTCTTTTTAACCGTGTGACACTGGTATGCCTGATTTCAATATCTGTCTTGTATTCCCATCATCTTTGGGTTTTTGAGAACGGTGTAGATACATTCACCGTTGCACGGGGGGGTATACCCGATGATGTTCATACCTACAATCCGGCACGAATAACTTCGGTAACAGCTAAAAACAGCTCTAATAAAGAGGTGGAAGCAAGAACTGAAAAACGAGGTGACCATCTGAATATCATTTTCCATAAGGATACTCCCGACCTTATTATGACAACAGCCCGCTGGGGAGATCGAGTGCAGACGGATGACGGAAAAAAGTTAATGCCAAAAGATGCCGCTGAAATTGAAGGATACACAGTACACTCAACGTTCTTTTCCACGCAATACAGCAAAACTTTTTTTTCGCCTTCAGAAGAGGTGTGGGGAAAGAATCATGCTCTGAAATTGGAGATAGTCCCCCGTAGCAACTATTCTGATATAACCACCGGTGACACCTTACACATACAAGTACTCTTTGAAGACACTCCCCTAGCAGAGACTGATATTCGTGCTTCGGGTACACGGGATGTCCTAGCCCGTACTGACGAAAATGGAAATGCAAAGGTTGAGCTGCGGGAAGATGCCCTTCAGACTCTCTTCGTCCGTCACAGTATTCCCGATACCAAGGAAAGCTGGTACGATACACTCCAGTATATGAGTTTTTTAACTTTTCAGCTTCAAAAATGAGAGAAAGTACATACAAAAGGAGGATATACCATGAAAAGACTATTAGTGGCAACATCTATTTTGACTCTTTTTTTCTGCGTAGGAGCGCACGATCATGAATTGGACGCCCTTGAGATTCGGGAGACAGAGATACCCGAAGCAGGGAGCAGAGAACGGGAAACCATATATGTCCGTGAGGAGGACCACACCTCTGCGGCCCGTACCGTGGATGATCTTCTAACGGGTATTGCCGGAGTGGATGTAACCCGTACAGCAGCCACAGGCAGTGATGGCCGGGGGAACGTACATATTCGCGGCCTTGATGACAACCGTATTACGGTAGCTCTCAACGGACGGGTGGTGAATGGCTCCGGTGTCATGGGCGGTGTCTATGTGGACTGGTCCACCCTATCTATTGATGATGTTGAAAAAATAGAGGTGATTCGGGGATATAAGGATGCCCGGTATCCAAATGCCGTGGGCGGCGTGGTGAATATTATTACAGTGCGGGAAATAGAAGAGGATCGCACGCAGGTCTTTGGCTCTCTTTCGAGCATAGAGCCTGCGGCAGATGACCCCCTTCGCACCACAGCCTATACAGCAGGGGTGGCACACCAAAAAAGAATTGGTGATTTGGGTCATCTCTCCCTGTCCCTTTCAAATACCTCGGCAGATGCCTTCCTGCGGAATAATTTTAACGACCAGATGGAGCTTTCCGGTGCTCTGAATCTCTATCTTATGGAGGATATGCACTTTTCCACCAGCCTAAAGCAGAGTATTCAAAACAGAGGAATGACCGTGGAAAACCGGCGGAATTCTGACTTTTTTGATTCCTCCTATCCCGAAGCAGGAGATGCAGGTACCGGCGGACCGGGAATCCCCTGGCGAGGTGGAGAGTACACCTGGGGAGATAGAAGCAGCGTGGAAAATATCCGTACCCAGTGGGATGTATCCCTGGAAAAGAAAATTAATGAAACCCTTTTGCGGGGAAGTTTTTTCATCACCGATCAGGATCGTCGGCAGCACTACTACGCCATAGACGACTCCACCAATCTTGTGTTGGAGCGGTTTGCCAAGCCCGAAGCGGGAACACGGGGCTGGAATATTTCCGCCGAAACTTCTTTGGGACGGCACGATCTTTCCTACGGGGCTGACGGACAGCTTCGCCGCAGTGAGTCCAATGTTATTTACACGGCGAATGAGGACTATTTTGCCCGCCCCATGGAAACCATAGCAGACCTTGACTCTCTTCCCGACCCCACCGACCGTTCCCGGCGTATTGGCCTTTTTGTGCAGGATGATTTCACCTTGCAGGAAGACCTCTTAGAGCTCAGTCTTGGTACGCGCTTTGATTACTATAAGGGATTTGAGGATACGGTTGGAGGTCGCCAAATTCAGGAAAACACTTACTCCAATATAAGTCCTACCACGGGTATTACCTATACTCCCACGGAGCAAACAGCCCTGAGTTTCTTTGCCTCCATTGCTACAAAACACCCCACAGAACCGGAGTATTCATGGTATCACAACGGTCATGATCCCGATACAAATCCCGATTTTGATATCAGCCGCCCCGATTTTTCTCCTGAGCGGGCGTATCAGCTAGATCTATCCCTTGATCAATACCTCCTTGAGGGCAGTCTCAACTGGGGGGTTAACCTCTACACCATGTCCATCGATGACTATATTACGGTTATTTTTGGCTATCCTCCCAGTCGGGTTGTCTATAATATTGACAATGTCACCCTGCGGGGGCTGGAGGTGTTTTACAGTCATCACGTGAGTGATCAGCTCAGCCTCTCGGCAAACACAAGCCTGCAGAATTCTGAAAAAAGTGGTGATATCCTTGATATGGGAAATGAGCTTTCAGATGAGCTTCTGGAACTTCCGCGGGTAAAGGCAAACGGGCGCGTATCCTACAGTTTTCGCAATGATATGCGTGCCACCCTTACCACACGTTTTGTAGGGGAGCGCGATTTTATCACGGGAAATCGGGCGCGGGAGGAGAGTCTTGCCCTGGAAACCCTGGACCCCTTTGCCACAACGGATATATCTGCGGCCGTCCCTCTTTTTCCACGTCGCACTGATATTACGGCAAAACTTACAATAACTGCCATGAATATTTTTGACACTGACTATGAGGAGGTTCTTGATTTTCCCATGCCGGGGCGTAGTGGTCGTGTGGGGTATACCATGGAATTTTAACGAATATTTTTCGCATACCCACGGGTACCTCGTATAATCATATGAGGTACCTCTTCCCCTTGTATTTGGTATAATGTATTTTTCTGCAAAAAGGATTATCATGCGGATATATACATTCATCCTTCTTACCATTCTTGCCTACACGGGAGTCACGGGCCATGAAGAAAAATACCATGAGATAGGTCCGATTACAGTTTTGGATACCTCTCTAAGCCCCCCATCTTTTATAGAAGCAACCATTCTCTCTGTTGACCATTCGAGAACCATATCTCCTGACAAGAGTGTCGCTCACCTCCTTACTGAAGAGACAGGAATAGACGCTTCACGCCCTTCCGTAACCGGTGATATGGGACGAAACATGATTTATCTCCGTGGTCTGGACGATCGTCATAGCATGGTTACCATAAATGGACATCCTCAACGGGGAAGCGGGTTTAAAGGAGGTATACATACAAATTGGGCCGCCCTTACGAGTCATGCCATCGAAGAAATTGAAATTATCCGCGGCTATCGAGATGTTCGGTATGGCAATGCCCCCGCAGGGGTGGTGCATCTCTCTATGCCGCAGGACATACCAGAGCGAAGTACTACCATTCGGGGCTCCTACGGCATACTTGATCTCACACGATCCCCACTCTTTTCCCCGAAAACATCACAACTGCAGGTTCTTCATAAACACCCGATCTCTTCACAGCTCAGCCTTACGGCGGGCCTTGCAACACAGCACAGTGATGCCTTTTTAAGAAACACCCACGCCCACCACCACTCTTTTATCACGCATCTTTCCTACCACACCCCAGAGGACCTATTCCTCTCCATCGGTCTTCAGGGAGGAGTCTTTGAACGTGGCATTACCCTCCACAACAGCCCCGAAGATCCGTGGTACGACTCCTCATATCCTGAAAGTAATGAAGCGGGAATTCCCGCCTCTGACATACGATGGCGTAGCACCATTCCGCGTAAGGACTCTCTTCAGTATGGAGAAGGAAGTCATATTACAACCACTTCTCTGTCCACCAGCATATCAGCGGAAAAAACATGGAACAACCTTACCGTACAGGGACACATAAATCGTCTCGATACAAAGCGTGAAGAGCAATATCAATCACGTAGAGACACGGCCTCAACAGTGTTCCAGAGAAGCCTTCTTCCCGAAGCCGGTACTACCACGGCAGATCTCTCAGCAGATATTGCTCTGAACCGATCCACTCTTACCGTAGGATTTGATGGCGAAGTCCGCCGCCACGAGATGGATCGAGTTCAAAAGATGGATACCACCTATGTCCTCAATCATCACACCTTCTCGTCGCTCAGTAGCACCCCTGAAAGAGAGACATCCGCCCGGCTTTGTGGGGCCTATATTCAATATTCACACTGGCTGCGTTCCGGTAAAATCTATACTTCTGCAGGAACACGACTCGATCATTTCTCCGGAACGAATAGTGAAACCTCTGAACGGGAAGCGGTCACCTTGACCCATCTCAGCCCCACCGCTCACATAAGCGTTTTTCCTTGGGAGACAACCCGCCTTACCCTTGCTACTGCCCTGGCGACACGCTTTCCGAGCAATGGAGAACATCACTGGTTTTTCAACGGACACCAGGACAATGCACGGCCGGCACTTTCGGCAGAGCGGTCTCTACAGGTTGAGCTCTCCCTTGCGCATGACCTCCCTCCCGAAAACACTCGTTTCGGAGGCTCTCTCTACTCCATGTTCATCCACGACTATCTAGAACATCTTCCCAATTTCGAAAGAACCCATTATGTGTACAATATTGAACGAGCTGATATCTTTGGATCAGAATTTTTTGTCGCCGCGGAGCTCCCCTCTCATTTCTCCACAACCGGTACGATCACCCTCCAAAATTCTGCACGTACCAGCGATTCCACCTTCGACAAAGCCCCGGAAAATACCCTCTTCGGGCTTCCGGGAGTAAAGGGAAATATGGCCATTCTCTATGACCAAAGCGAAGCATGGGGCGCACGCCTTACAGGAAGATTTATCGGAGAGAGAGAGTTTCTTCTCTCTGATTCCTCTGATGGCCCCCTCGTAAAGACAGTAGATCCTACCACCGTAGTTGATTTGGTTCTATTCCTCCATCTGTTACAAAACCATTCACGTCTTACCGGCAGCTTGACACTGGGCATATCAAACCTCTTTAATACTTCCTATGAAGAGGTCTACGGCTTTGAACATCCCGGTATCTCACCTCATCTCAGTACGTCAATCACTTTCTAAGACGCTCACTTTATCCTTGCCTGTCCCTTTCTTTTATGATACTCTGTGAATGAGTCCTTGAGTATATCCTTGGAGATACTATGCACGCACACAGAGCACTCCTTTTGTTTCTTACCCTTTTGTTACTTTTCGGAGATATGTCAACAGCTTCTGCGGAGGATTCCCTTACCCTTGGGGTTGCGTGGATGGGAAGATCCAGAATGTCAAAGCGGTATCTTCAAGGAATAGAAAACAGTCTTGCACAGGCGCCTCTACCAATTCGTCTCAAGGTAAAAGGCAATCTTCCCCATGAAGATGCCCTCGACTCAGTTATTTCTCAGTTTGAAACAACTTGTGACGCCATGATCCTGTTACGAAGTAGTACCGTACGCAGTATTAAAAATCGCCCTCGCCCAATCCCCACATTTATTGGGGCAACAACTCACCCGGTGAAACTGGGGGTTGCTCCCCGCCTCGATTCCCCGGAAACTAATCTTGCCGGAGTTTCCTACTACGTTCCCGCAGCGCTTCGCCTGAGTATGTTTCGGGAAGTACTCCCCACTATTTCTCACTACATTCTGCTGGTTGAAAAAGGCCACCCCGCAGCAGAAATAGACGTAGAACAATCCCGCCGTGCCGCCCAAGAACTCTCCCTCACTATCAAACCACTCTATTGTGATACCCTTGCAACAGTTCTACAGAGTATAGACACCGTCCCGGAAGACTACGGTATATTACTTGGCTCTCAAGCTCTACTTATGGATAACGCTAAAAAAATTATTGAAGCTGCTCCCAACACTCCCTTTTTTTCCTATGCAGATCTCCCCGTAGAATATGGAGCCCTTGCAGGATTTTCTGCCAACGACATTCATATGGGACAGAAATTGGGTTCCATGGTAGTAGATGTTCTTACAGAAGCAGTTGATATGGACTCTCTCGGGATTATCCTTTCAGAAACACCGGTTCTACACTTTAATCATGAAAGTCTTAAAAGATTCTCTGAGAACATCCCCCAGGTCATCAAGAATCTTGCGGAAACTCAAGAGTATTTGGACGGCATTCTTGCAGGGGCTCCCGTGGGGATTGGTGTTGTCTCAGAGGGAGTTATCAGCCACGTAAATACATATATTTTAGAGCATACCGGCTACTCGCAAGAACATCTCATGGGAAAGCCTAAAAGTAGTCTCTATCCTACAAAAGAATCATACCGTACAGTTATGGATACCATTTCTTCCGCCATGAAACGGGGAGATCTGGCACGAGTTGAAACAAAATGGATTGATCGTACTGCCCAAGAGTCCGACATTCTTCTGTCAGTTACGCCAACCATGAGGAAAGATCCACATAAAAACTACATCTTTACCGCCCTTGATATTACCGCACGAAAAGAACAGGAAGCATTTTTCAAAAGTGTATTTGAAAATACCGAAGCAGTAACTCTTCTTATCTGCCCGGAAACCGGCATCATTCATGATGCGAATCCTGCGGCTGAATCGTTCTATGGCTGGCCCCTAGAAAGGCTGAGACAAAAACGAATACAGGATATCAACACCCTTTCTGATGAGGCGGTGAAACAGGAAATGGCACATGCACGGTCTCGAGAGCGTGTCTACTTTGAATTTACCCATCGGCTGCATGATGGTTCTCTCCGTGATGTTGCCGTATTCAGCAGTGATGTCCATCATAAAGGAGAAACGTACCTATTCTCAATTATCCATGATATTACGGAAGTACAAAACGCACGCCACCTCTTGATACGAAGAACATACATATTTATCTTCGTTGCCATGCTCCTCTGCGTAGGTATGTGCTTGCTTTTACTTCGGTTTCTTCATACCATTGATAGACTACGAGAAACCGAGGGTGCTCTCAGGAAAAGTCAGCAGAAACTGTCAACCCTCTTTTCTTCCATGACCGAGATGGTCGTGCTTCATACACTAGTATATGACGCTCAGGGATCCCCCGTCGATTACCGTATAACCGATAGTAACGACGCCTTTATTGCCAATACGGGAATACCCCGGGAGAAATCTGTAGGACGCTATGCAAGTGAAGTCTATGGCACCACACCTCCCCCGTATCTACAGGAATATGCCGAGGTGGTAAAAACAAAAGAACCCCATGTCTATACACGACATTATCAGCCTCTGGAGAAACATTTTGCAATCTCTGCAGTACCTCTGGAACAAGACGATTTTGCCACGGTCACAACTGACATTACAGCCATGAAAGAAGTTGAAGAGGTGATAAAGCGGAAGAACCGTGAGTTAGAAAACTACCTCTACGTTGCCTCGCACGATCTCCGCACGCCCTTGGTGAATATAGAAGGATTCAGCAGGCTCGTACACACCGATATAACAACCCTCAGTACACTGATACAAGACTCTTCCCCCAGAAAAGAAGATCTTCATACGGCCCGAACAATTATTACAGAAAGTCTACCCAAAAATCTTGATTTTATTCATCGCAATGTGCAAAGTAGCAATGCCTTGATAAATGGGCTATTGCAAGTATCTCGTACGGGACGCCAGCCAATGAACATCACGGAGATTGCCATGGATACGCTTGTTACAAACGTCTTTGTCGCACAGCAGTTTCAGCTTAATCAAGTAAATGCCACCTACTCGGTAGAGATCACCCACTCCTGTTACGGCGACGAGACACTTCTCATGCAAATCTTTACAAACCTTATATCAAACTCAATAAAATACCGCTCAGAAGAACGCCCGCTTCATATTAGCGTGACCAGTAGTAACAGGTTTAAGAACAGCCTCTACACATACACCGATACCGGCCGTGGAATCTCTGAGAAACACCTCCAGCGCATATGGGATGTGTTTTATCGCGGCGACGCGGGAACAGATATTCCCGGAGAAGGTCTTGGGTTGAGTATTATTAAGCGAATTATTGAAAAGCACCGTGGCTCGATCACTTGTTATCCCAATCCCGAAGGGGGTGTTCAATTTGACATGGAATTGCCCGGAGAAGAATTTACGGAAATTTAAGAGAGTGGAACAATACGGAGGTTTCTAAAATAGGTTTCATACTCATGGGGAAGATCCGTCCCCTCCCACGTTGAGATATATTCACCCTGCAGCGTGGTAAACGCACTGCCACAATAGTAACAAACAGCCCAAAACGGCTGGGTTTCGGAAGGAAAATAGGTTCCATGAACACATCCAGGAAGATAAACCTCGTGCCATGGATCTACGGTGTCATAAATTGACTCCGTAGGAAGCCCACAGTATGAACGTATCGAATCAAAGAGAGAAAGTGTGCCCACACGTGTATCAGGCAAGGCACTTTTGGTATGATACAGTACATCAAGGGAACACCATTTTCTTCCGCGTGCATCACTGCTGATACGTGGAGAGACTTCCGCAGTATTTTCCATAAAAAATCTGTTTCAAGATCTGCAAGACTGTATTTTTCAACCTGCCTGCTGGAAAAATAGATACAGCGCTGGTCTACGCGGGGAAGCTCTTCCAAGGCATTTGGAGAAATATTTTCCGGATTACGAGGATCACCATAGGGATCAAGCAACATAAAATCTCGACCACGATGCTTCTCATCATCGAATACAAAAAATACACCAAACCAGCTATCTTTATAGAGCGATTGGGGAAAATAGAAACTCCCCTGCCAGTGGCGACCGCGACGGAGATACTGTCCTACGGTGTATGTATTAAGGATCTCTAATTCTCTCTTGCCAAAAACACGGAAGAGCTCCCGAAAATCTATGAGAAAGGGCTCTTGGTACAATCCCGATGAAAGCTCTGGATATGCCATATAAATATTCCAGTCACGGAGAGAAATACCCCGCGCCCTGGTACTATGCGGAACGATTCGTGCATACCGAGGACGAATAAGAGAGGGAATATCCCTCCACACAGCTGGAATCATTTGCCACAGGCGCATATACCCTCCCCGTATAATACCTTGCATATATAGTATAGGATATTAAAAAACAGGAAGCACTCTTTTTTTTATTTCTAATAAAAAGATCTCTCACTCAATATTCAAGGGGCTGAACAATTTTTTTCACTCTGAAAGAGACGATCTGTTCCAACCACGGCCGCACAAGAAATAGCAAGCATGGAGACACCATAGAGAAGGAGAGTATGTTCAGGAAAAAAGAACTCATAGAACAGGTATAAAAAGGAGAGGGCAAAAAGAAGAAGCAAGGTGGCAAATTGTACCAACCGAGGACGTGTAAGAATGGTAGAAAAAAAACCGCCGGCGGAGACAAGAAGCACATTTGCGATACAGAGAAACGCAAACGCTGCACCAAAGGAAAGAGGAGGAGGTGAAGAAAAGATCATCCCGTGAATACCAAAAACGGCGCTTAAGGAAAGGGCCCCCACACTTGTTGCTGCAAGGCAGCAGAAAAGAAGTTTCCCCCCAAGAATCGCTCTCCGTGAAATCCCGGAGATACAGAGGATCTCCATTGTACCGGCCATGCGTTCCCGTACAAAGCTTGGAGTTGTAAAATGAGCGGTAATAACAAAGGAGAAAAACAAGATCCATAAGACTCCTTCAACAGCAAGGGAACTGCTCATACGTAAGGCAATAAAGCCGGACCAGACAAAGGCCGTAAACAAAAGAAGTATAGCACCGGTTTTTCCCCCTTTAAAAAACGAAGAGAGCTCTCGAGATAGAACAAGGAAAAGTTCATAGGTCATGGGATAACTCCGCAAAAGAATCTTCACGACGCAGCTCATAGATGGCAACTCCCGCCTCTACGAGAGCAACCACAAGATCTGCCACTTTCTTGGGGGGTTCATGAGAAAATACGACACCTGTTTCACGTCGAAAGGAAGAAACACCGGCACGATGCAAAATATCTTGAGCTCCCCGTGGATCTGAACAAGAGAGATAAAGAGTATCTGCAGTCTCTACCCGTTTCTTCGTGACCTGTCCATCCGTAAGGTGCGCTATGGCGGAACAGTGAGGACGAATATCTTGTTGATTATGTGAACTAACAACCATGGTTGCACCCTGGGTACGATGTTTTTTTACCAATTCATGAAACCGCCTTTGTCCCTGCTGGTCGAGAGCCACTGTGGGCTCATCAAGAATAATAATGGAAGGATTTCCGAGAAAGGTACGAGCCAAACCACATAAAGAACGTTCTCCGCGGGAATACTGCTTCACCCCTTCCGGACGAGACCAGAGATCACTCCAAAATTCTTTGGCATAGAGGTCTGTCTCTGCGCGGCACATACGACGACAGCGTGCAAAAAAAAGGAGGTTTTCTGCAAAGGAAAGGTTCCCATTAAACCCATCATGTTCAAGAAGTACCGAAACAGAACGATACACCTCTGGGACACCGGGGCGATACCCCATAAGAGAAATCTCACCGTGGTCGGGACGTAAGATTCCAGTCAAGAGACGAATGAGGGTGGTTTTTCCCGCTCCATTGAGCCCCACAAGGCCACAAACCTCACCGGTTTCAACATGGAGAGAAAGGTTTTTTAAAACCTGCTTTGTTTTTCCAAAACTCTTATCTATATTTTTTATACTGATCATAGGGATAAAATAATCTATCCCTTTCCATAAAGGAGTAAAAATGATAGAGCTCTTACGAAGACGACGTACCATACGAACCTATGCAAACACTCCCATTCCGGAAGAGACCATTGTAACGCTCAAAGAAGCAGCGCTCCGATCGCCCACGTCGCGAAACCGCATGGCATGGAAATTTTGGTTTGTCCAAGATTCAGAGCTACTTCACCAACTCAGTCATTCAAAAAACTCCGGCTCTGCCCCCGTGGGAAAAGCTCCTCTCGCCATTGTGATTGGTGCTGATGAATCCCAAACAGATGTATGGATTGAAGATTGTTCCATTGCGGCAATTCTTCTGCAACTCACTGCACAAAGCTGCAATCTCGGTAGTTGCTGGATACAGATTCGCAATCGTCAATGTGCCGAAGGCGACTCAGAAAGCTATGTAAAAAAAGTGCTGGGAATTACCGCCCCCACCCTGCGTATTGAAGCCCTTATTTCTCTCGGCTATCCAGCAGAAGAACGTCCCCCGGTTTCCTTTGAAGACCTTCCAACGCGAGCACTCTTTGATAAATAGACTCCTTTTATTTTACCAGGGCGAATACTATTTTCCAGCCAAAAAGGATGGTCATGGATCTAAGCGGACTTGATACACATCAAAAAAAAGCGGTACTTCATACCGAAGGTCCTCTGCTTGTTCTTGCCGGAGCTGGATCAGGAAAAACAAGGGTTCTCACCTATCGTATTTGCAGAATAGTAGAAAAGAAACTGGCAAAACCAGAGGAGATTCTTGCTCTTACCTTCACAAATAAAGCGGCAAAAGAAATGCGTACCCGCATTGGCCGTATTGTGGGAAGTACGGCAGCTCACCGCATGACCATTGCGACGTTTCACTCCCTCGGCGTGCGTATTCTTCGTGAGTACGGTCAATATATCGGGTTGAAAGGAGATTTTAAAATACTCTCTGACCATGAGCGAATTGCCCAGCTCAAGAAAGCAATGCGCCATAGTGGAAAAACAATTGCCCGAGGAAAACCACAAGACTACGGTGTTGCCATATCTTTAGCCAAAAATGACCATCTTCACGCCCACACCTTCGACGCACTTACACCGGAAGAACGAAAAACTGCAAAGGTATATACGAATTATACAAAACTACTGCAAAAACAGCAAACCGTCGATTTTGACGACCTTCTACTTCTTCCGCTTCGTCTATTTCATGAGCATCCCCATGTACGCGACGCCTTTCGACAACGCTATCGGTATATCTCCATAGATGAATTTCAGGATACCAACACCGTTCAAATGAAATTGGCACGAATTATGGCAGAACCCCACGGGAATATTATGGCAGTGGGAGATGACGATCAGGGAATCTACTCATGGCGAGGAGCAAAAATTACCAATATTCTTCGTTTTCCCTATCTCTTTGCCGGCTGCAACACCATCTATCTTACAACAAATTATCGTTCCAGCGAAGAAATTGTCCAAGGAGCACAAGGGGTTGTTCAGAAAAATCGCGAACGCAAGGCAAAAACAATTATTTCCCATCGCGGAAGCCACGACCCCATTGTAACCTACCGCGGTGATGATGAAGATGATGAGGTACAATGGGTGGTTGATCAAGTATATGAATTTCACCGTACCGGGCAGTATTGCTACGATCAACAGGCCCTCCTCTTTCGCACCAACGCACATATGCGACGCTTTGAAGAAGAGTTGCGTCTTCGGCGGATCCCCTATCATATCCATGGCGGTACCAGTTTTTTTGATCGTAAGGAAGTGAAAGATATCCTGGCATATTTACATTTTTTTAATAATCAGGAAGATGAGCTGAGCCTTCAGCGCGTTCTAAAGGTACCTGATCGCGGAATTAGCGCAGCCTCACTAAAAGCAGCAGAAGAGCTCTGCATAGAACGGTCATGCTCTCTCTGGGAGACCTTCCTTCGACCGCGTGATATCCACGGGCTGCAAGGCATGCAGTGTGAGAAAATAGGGGAATTCGCCTCCTTTGCCCAACCATACATCACGGCATTTCAAAAAGGAGAAAATCTTGCGGGGCTTTTGGACAAACTTCTCAATCATATTCAATACCGAGAGACCGTTCGTAAAATCTATGGAAAAGAAAAATCTCTTGAACCCCGCCTTGCCAATATCGACGAGCTATGCCACGCCATGGACCAGTATGTCTATACAGCAAAAAAGAAAGGTAGCTCTCCGACCCTCGGAGAGTTCCTCCAACATTTTACTATCATTAAAGGACAAGAAACAGACCAGGGCAGCGGGCTTACCCTGCTTACGCTCCATAAGTCAAAGGGCCTTGAATTCCCCGTGGTGTTCATGGTGCTCCTTGATGATGCTGTTATTCCCAGCCCCAAAGCCCTTGAAGGCGGGGGACTTGAAGAGGAACGACGCTTATTTTATGTCGGCATGACCAGGGCCATGGAAAAACTATTTCTCACCTATCCAAAGAGTAAAGTCTTCCGAAATAAATCTCTTGAAGTGCGAGAATCTCGCTTTATTCATGAAATACCCCTTGAATATCTTGATGCGCCACCGGGAGAAAAGGAAGAAGAGGAGTTCCAAGAATTTTCTCAGAACTTTTTTAAAGAAATGCAGGAAAAATTCAGTACCCCCTAAGGGAAGATGTATTTTCTTTCGTGAACATGGAGAGAACAGTTTTGGCAGTCGCACCGTATACGGTGAGGAAAGTCCGGACACCACAGAACAGGGTACCGGGAGAAGCCCCGGGGATACTTCGGTATTACGGAAAGTGCCGCAGATAAAAGTCGGCTCTGCTAGAGCGGAGTCAGAAGTGAAACGGAAGGATAAGATCTTCCATATGGTAAACCCTGCCCGGTGCAAGACCAAGCAGAGAATTTTCCCTCAGGGGAAAGGGAGTTGTTCGCTCCCCCGTTCTCAGGTGGGTCGCTCAATGCCCCCTTTGGAGGCCAGATAAATGACTGCCCCAATGAACTATTGGAACAAAATCCGGCTTACGAACTGTTCTCTCCCTTATTTACCGGGATGGCTATGGCTTCGTGTCGTACCCATCCTTCTTTTTTTACTACCACTCCCCTCATTGGCCAGGAAGTCACACTTCATTTTGCAGACACTTCTCAGCTCTCACGTACCATGGCTGAACTCACCCATGACGTGCCCGGAGAAACTGCACATACGTATATACAACGTATGAATCACTATCGTAAATATCACTACGAACAAAAGGGAGACACGATATACTTCCACGGTATTCCAGAGCCAACAATCGTTCCCTTTGGCTTTGGAGGAGGGGCTGTCTCAAAAAAACATGGAGAATCTATCCAGGCACGTCCTCTTATACAAGGTGGTGTACAGTACTATTCCCATGAACATCTCCGGCGGTACAGCCTCCATTTACGGGGATTCTGTATGAAACGTATTCTCTTGGAACTTCGACAGATACTCTCGCTCAAATCACACCTTCACATGTCCCTTGAATCAGGGAGTTTTTTTTCGCCCTTTGAAGAGTGGGATGCAACGTATTATTCTCGCTCTGCCCTACGCTTTGTTCGGTATCATACCCCATGGTTTGGCCTTGGCGGCGGAATACAACATGGATACTATCGCTATGAAAACCACACACCACCAGATACTGTTCGGTTTCACGAAGCCCATTTGCTCCTCCTGTATCGCCTCTCCCTCGGTCATGGTCGCCATACCATGCATGTAGATGGGGAACTTGCTGATAATACATTGACAGCACCGCAGATACATGATTTTACCGCAGAGAATACGCAGTGGAAAAATCATATTACCGCAATCTATCATCTCTCCCCGCCCTCCATGATGCTCTCCGGCCGCATTGTATCAGACATAACCCTTCGCGGCTCTCGAACTCCCTACGAATATCTCTACCTTGGCTCCGAAGAGAGTCTTCGTGGCTATGCGCAAGGAGCATTGGGACAGAATGTAGGGGCGGAAAATAGACTCTTTGGCTCAGGAGAATTCACCTTTCCACTCATTCCCGTACAAACAATCTCTGTTGGAGCATTGGAAAAACGATTTTCCCGTGTTCTGCCCCTTTCTGTGTCTCTTGATGGCGCTCTCTTTATGGATGCCGGTCGTCTGTGGAATACAAATGGAACTACGGTTGAATGGGGAATCGGTGCGGGAGGAGGTCTGCGTATTCGTAATCACACCGTAAATGTCACCGGCCATATTGATGTTGCCGCCCCTGTATCCTATACAGCATCTACGCAAATGAGCGGTCCTGTCTTGCATATTTACGTGGGAACCCTCTTTTAATCATTCGACCCGTGCCACGGTACATGCCCGAATGTCCTGTGCCCCCTGACTTGCGGCTGCTTCTGCACAACTTTCCAGGGTTGCTCCCGTGGTGAGTACATCATCGATAAGAATGAGACGAGCTTCCGGACAAAACAAACGGGGGTGTGGCGCGAAGACGTTTCTCATGGTGCGATACCGCTCACCCTTGGTTTTCCGTGTTTGGGTACGGGTATATCGCGAGCGAATCATACATGTACGAGTGCGAACGCCCGTAATTTCTGAAAGAGCGCGACTCACCAGTTCTGCTTGATTATACCCGCGCTTTATCTGTCGATAGGGATGAAGGGGCAGTGGAACAAGGAAGTCGGCCTCTGCAAAAAAAGACCAGTCAATACGCGTTTCAACCTCACTCAGAAACCGCTCAATACATTTACGATCTCCCTTATATTTTAGCTGGTGAATGAGGGAGCGAATCTCGTCAGTGAAGGGGAAAAAATGATAGGAACGTACAATGGGCCCCCTTGTTTCAAGGCGCTCCCCATATAGGGAAGTGGTGTGAACCTGTTTACTACAGTGATCACAAAAACAGCGTTCTTCCAATCGCATGGCACCACAGGCTGGACAAATAGGAGGGTACAGAAAGGAGATGAGCGGATTATAGAGATGCCTCATCACGGTGTTGACGAAATTGATTTTGCGCAAGTTCATCAAGAAATTCCTGCTCTTTTCGAGCATATTTTCGTTTCCATTGATACTCCTTTTTCTCGCGTAATTTTTCAAGGATCTTCCGTTTTTGCGTAATTTCATTGAGTCGTTCCTGTGCTCGGCAAATATCCCGATGAATGTCAGCAAGCTCACGATCTTTTTCTCGTAAGGAGCTTTGTATATCCCGCCGCCAACTCACGGAGTGACGAAACGAGAGAGCACTTTGAGAGGCCCGTGCGTGACGCTGCTCTTGCAAAAAGGTAATGAGAGATTTCTCAAGGTGTGACCGTCCCTGCAGTGCCCGCTGATACTCTGCTTCCTTGGCAGCAACTTCATTCATGGCCTTCTCTTCTTCTTGAAGACGAAGATTCAACACGGTCTGTAGGTCAAAGGAAAAACGCTCCACCACCTACTCCAGAAGAGCAAGAAGATCGGAACGAGTAGCATCAAAACTGCTTTTTTCAGAGATACCCTGACGAAGGAAGGCGGTAATACGATCAATCATGGCAATAGCACGATCAACCTTCGGATCACTCCCCTTTTCATATGCCCCAATGGTAATAAGGTCTTCATTCTTTGCATACACCGCAAGAAGATCGCGAACCTGCCCTAGAACAGAATCATGCTCCGCATCAATAATCTCTTTTTGACACCGAGAAATACTGTGCAGTACATCCACGGCAGGATAATGATTTTTTCCCGCAAGCTCTCGTGAAAGAAGGATATGTCCATCTAAGATACCCCGCACAGCATCTGCCACAGGTTCATCCATATCGCCCCCCTCAACCAACACTGTATATAGCGCTGTAATTGAACCATCACGGGCATTACCGGCACGCTCAAGGAACTGAGGAAGCATGGCAAATACCGAGGGAGTATACCCCTTTGAAGCCGGTGGCTCTCCAATGGTAAGGCCAATCTCGCGTTGTGCCATGGCCAAACGGGTAACCGAATCACACATCAGCATTACCTGTTTTCCCTGATCTCGAAAATACTCAGCCATGGCGGCCCCAATCATCGTGGCCTTTACCCGTATGAGAGCCGGCTGATCGGAGGTTGCCACAACAACCACGGAACGACGCAAGCCCTCTTCGCCTAAGTCGCGTTCAATAAATTCGCGGACTTCCCGCCCCCGCTCTCCCACCAGGATAATCACATTAATATGGGCCTGACAATTTCGCGCAAACATACCAAGCAGTACACTTTTACCGACCCCACTGCCGGCAAATATCCCCATACGCTGCCCTTCTCCCATGGTTAAGGCCCCATCAATCACTCTCACCCCGGTTTCAAAAATGGAACGGACCCGTTTTCGCTGTAAGGGCGGGGGAATCCGAGCAGTAATAGAGCGTTCTTCCCTGCATAACAAAGGTCCCTTAGAATCGATGGGTTCACCAAGACCATTTACCACCCGTCCCAGTAATGAATCTCCTACGGGGGCAACCAAGGGTTTTCCCGTTGAAACAACCGTAAACCCCGGCATCAGTCCATGAATGGTTCCAAGGGGCATTAAGAGAGTGTCGTTGCGTCGAAATCCCACCACTTCAGCCCGACCGACAACCTGTCCAGACCGATCAAGAATGTGACACACTTCTCCAATGGATGCTCCGGGTCCACAAGAACGAATAAGCAACCCTATTACTTCTGTAATACGCCCACGAATTACCACGGGGTCACACCCGCGTATGGTTCGTTCAATCTCCGAAAAAAGAGTTTTCACAAAGCGTTCTCCACCGATGCATCATCACTCTCTGCACTGTTCATTTCAAGATAGGTCGCCTCTATGAGACCGGAGATTTTTTTCAAGACGCCCTTCAATCGTTGCATCGATTACTCCCGTATTTGTTTCCACAAGGCACCCACCGGGAGAAATTTTCTCCGACGAAGAAACCACCACTGAGGTGATGTATTCAGATTTTTGAGAAAATTCATCGAGTTTCTCCCGCACCCGTTCATACTCCTGCGGAGAAACCTTTATCTCTACCCGACTGTTGCCACTCAGATATTTGAGGCTTTTTTTAATTGATGTATATACAAAGTCCGGGGTCTTTACAAGACTATCTTCGACGATTTTTTCTGCCATGAGGGTCGCCACATTCAAAATATCCCGCTGAAGCGAGCGAAGCTGTTTTTCCCGATCTTCCATCTGTTCTGTCAGAGCATGAGCCATGTGCTGAGCGTGTTCCTCATTTATTCTGCCTACCCGCTCTGATAAATCATGGGAAAACTCTTCTTCAGCAGAGGCACGGCCCGCTGACACCCCTTCCTCATATGCCACTTTGCGCGTTTGTTCTACCGAATGTTGTAATTTTTCAATTTGATCCTGCAGTTCAAGAATTTGCTGTTCTTGACGAATAATCTCTTCCTCATCAGCATCAAAAAGAGAGTCTCGATCGGTGCTTGTATCTGAAGAAATACGGTAATCATCATCATCTCTCTGAAATTCTCCAAAAACTTCCGGTACATGAGGAGCATAGGATGTTTCCGGTCGCTGTGCGCGCTTCTGCTTAAGAATCTTTTTCATCCCCACTAAGGCAGGGTCTTTTTTCTGCAGAAGCTCATCAATGAGGCGACTGGTCTCCTTTCTATCATCACTCATGACCCATACTCCTTAGACAATAATCTCATCTTCACCACCACGACCGCTAATAAATATTTCTCCCTCTTCTTCAAGCTGGCGAACCTTATCAACAATCTGTTGCTGTGCTTCTTCTACATCTTTGAGACGTACAGGCCCCATAAATTCAATTTCTTCACGAAGCATATCTCCAGCACGACTCGACATATTATTAAAGAACTTCTCCTGGATCTCCTCAGAACCACCCTTTAAGGCCGTGGCAAGATTTTTAGAATCAATTTCTTTCATTAATCTACGCATGGAAGAATCATCCAGAAGAAGAATGTCCTCAAAAACAAACATGAGATTTTTGATTTCTGTTGCCAAATCGGGGCTCTCGCGTTCGAGATTTTCAAGAATATTTTTCTCCGCTGCACGGTCAACATTGTTAAGGATTTCTGCTACAGATTTAAAGCCGCCAATCTCTGAGACATCACCCCCAAAGAGGGTCTTAACTTGTTCTAACAGCACTTCTTCTACAAGATTAAGAGTACTGGGAGACACGCTTTCCATGGTGGCAATACGAGAAGCCACATCAACTTGTACCTCCTGAGGAAGCTCGGAAAGAATCTTACCGGCCTGTTCAGACCCCATATGGGCAAGTAACAGAGAAATTGTCTGAGGATGTTCATTGCGCATGAAATTTACCAACTGCGATGGATCAACCTCTTCAAGGAGATTAAATCCAGTGGTACGAATCTGCTCGTACACCCGCTGCATGATTTCTTTTGCACGACGAGGCCCTAAGGCTTCTTCAAGAATTTTTCGTGCATAATCTGTCCCCCCCTGCGAGATATACTGGTACGCCACGGAGAGGGTGCTAAATTCATCCAGTACCGCTTCACGTATTTCAGGGGACACGCTTTCAAGACGAGCTATTTCCGTGGTGAGACGCTCTACCTCATCTTCTTTTAGATGCTTAAGCACCATGGTGGAACTTTCGCTTCCCAGGGCAACCATCACGATGGCAGCTTTTTGTGCCCCCGTAACAGTTGCAAGAAGCTTACTGTAGCGTTCATTTCCTTCACCATCGGCAATATTATGCACCATACATCTCCCGTAAAATAATAATCCTCAGTATACCATAAGGGAGGCATAGAATCAAGGATTATTTCTCTTTACTCACAGCTGGTTCATTCAACCAATCCTGAATAATCTTTGCAACATTGCCCGGATCATTCTCCGCCATAACCTCTGCTTTTTCAAGGAGTTCATTCGAACGGGCTATATTTTCAGGAATATCAACAACCTCCTCTTCGCTTTGAATATCCTTGGGTAATTCTACCTCAGGCAAGGGTGGATTCATTGCATCTGACATTGCTTTGGCAATATTTACAATAACAAAGAGGGCTGCAAAAAGGAGGGCTGCTAAAATAAGGTACTGCACCATTTCCTGTACTTCAAACCCGCCAATGGTCGTCTTTTCATGGTAAAATTGCTCTTCAAAGGAGGTATCAAAGCGCATGGACGTAAGAGAAATCTGATCTCCCCGATCCATATTAAATCCAACGGCACTGCGAATTGACTCTTCAAGACTTGCCAACTCTTCATCAGACCGGGGAACAAACACACGTTCTCCCTCTTCGTTCTCCTCATATCTGCCATTTACCACCACAGCAACGGAGAGACGATTCACATTACCAACCTCACGAATTACTTTCTCTAAGGTGCGATTTATTTCATAATTACTCACAATACTCTCACTGGACTGATCCCCATCGGGAGCATTCGTAACCGCACGCTCGTTTATCTCCTGAGATCGAAGTACACGGCTGTCTGGATCATATCGTTCAGAATTTTCTTCAATACGATCGAAATTAAGATCAGCACTCACCGTAACAGTGGCGTTATTACGACCAACAACCCGTGAAAGAAGCGTTTCTAATCGTTGAGTGAGGCGGTTTTCTACCTGCTGCTGAATTTCCATGTTTTGCGAACTCATTCCAAGGGCGGAGTCTTCTTCATAGGGTGAAGTTAACAGGCGTCCATGAGAATCGAGAATAGATACATTTTCCCGTTCCAACCCTTGCACACTGGACGCAACAAGAAAGGTAATACCACGAATTTGTTCACGGCTGGGCTCTCCCCCTCCGCGAAGATCCAGCGTAATAGATGCCTTTGCCTGCTTCTGATCACGTTGAAAGAGGGAAGATTCCATAAATACAAGATGTACCCGTGCCCGATTAACAATATCTAAGGCTTCAATGGTTCGGGTTAACTCACCCTCTAAGGCACGGCGCGCCTGAATATTTTGCTCAAAATCGGTGATACCAAAACTGTTCTGATCAAACAGCTCATACCCAAAATTACGTCCTGCGGGAACTCCTTCCCGTGCAAGAAGCATCCGAGCAGCGTAAAAATCCTGGTTTTGTACATAGATATCCCGTCCGTCATTGCGAAGCTCATAGTCGTATTGCCCCGCCGTGAGCTCATCGACAATATCAGCCATATCTTCCGAAGCTACATTGCGATGTAGTACACGATAATCACGCCCTGGAGCTGTTGCCCCCATACTTCCCCACAGTATTAGGGTAAACAACCCCAAAAACATAAATACCACAAGAGAGGAGAGTATTACCCTCTGTTGAAGAGAAAGCTTTGCCCAAATCAGGGCTATCTGCGAAATTAGTTCTTTAAAAAAATCACCCATGATATATCCCCCGTTTTACTATAGTCTCATCCGCATTAGTTCATTATACGCATCAAGGACCTTTCCCCGAATCTCCATCATCATGTTAAAGGCGATTTTCGCCTCTTCCACCGTATTCATAACAGTATGAACATCAGATGTCTTTCCTGAAACAAGACGTTGTATCGAATCGTCGGCCTCATTCTGCATAGAATTTACATCGGAGACAAATCGATTTAAGGTATCCTTAAATCGTGGCCCTTCCCCTGTTCCACGAAGTTGTCCCGTTCCTTTCGGATGTACGGGAAGCCCCGAATCAGCTCCGCCCACAGAATTCAGATTCATCTCATGCTCCTTATGGCAAATTGTTTAAGCATACGTATCAAAATTACCCCCCAAAAGAACCTGTTTTTCTGCTCTACCGGAAGCGGACTGTGCCCCTGTTCCATAGAGTCGTTCATAGAGACTTCCCACGGAAGGTGCTGAAGAATAGCCTCGCGGAAGACGCGAATTAGTAGCTCCTGCCTGTTTTTTTTGTACAGAAGACGGAGATACGGGTTCTTCACGCTGACGCACCTGGTCTACCACAGAGTGAAACCGATCGATACTGTTTATTCCATCAATACGCATGAACTACCCCCTTAAATCTTTAATGCTTCAAGGAGCATGTTCTTCGTGGAATTAAAGGCTGTTACATTAGCCTCATAGGATCTACTTGCAGAAATCATATCAGCCATTTCTTCCACGATATTTATATTCGGCATAGCCACATAGCCTTCTTCATTTGCATCAGGGTGGGCTGGATTATGTACCATCCTCGGAGGACGTGAATCCTTACGAATTTCAGCAACTTCTACGCCCATACCGGTTTTTAAATTTTGCAAAGATTCGCGATAGTCGGCAATGCGGAAATGATTTTCCTGTGTTGCCACACCGCCAAGACGTCCCTCCTTATAATACTCGTCGTGAGCCACTTCACCCTGCGCCTTAAATACAGGAAAAGAGCGTTTATACGGCCCTCCTTCAGGAGTACGAGTGGTCTCCGCATTGGCAAGATTTGAGGTAATGGTGTTTTGACGAACTCGCTGAGCACGCATACCAGATGCACTCACATGTAACCCTGAAAACATACCGCGTAATTCATTCATAATTTAGCCTACCCTTGTACACTATTGCCCTGTATAGCAGCATTCATTTTTTGATGCCGCCCATTAAGAAAATTTACGGCATAACGAAAACCGATCTCATTTTCTGCCAATTCGGCCATTTCCGTATCAATATCGACATTATTAACACCGCTGGGAAGAGTGGGGTCATTGGGGCGAACCACACGATGACTCACTTCTTCAGGGCGCGTAGAGCCTAAGGGAAGATGCTTCTTTTGTGTGGTACTACCGCGAAGAGCTCGACTATCGAGGGCACGACGCAAGTGATCCTCAAAACGCACCTCTTTGCGCTGAAAACCGGGCGTCTCCGCATTGGCAATATTATTTGCAATAACGGAATTTCTCTCAGCCCGAGCGCCTAAACTCTTTGTTAAAACCCGATTTACCGGATTTGAATGTACTACTCCATGTATCATAGTCAACCTCCACGAACATTTTAAAGCAATAACAATGCCAAAAAAAACATTGTGTCCCTGCGGTGGAGATACAAAAAAACGGGAAAATTTTACCCCATGGAGTAAAATTTTCCCGTATAGAAAGATGAAAAGGGAAAAACTTCTTAAAACTTTTCGAAATCCTCATCATCCATGGGAAGCACCGTATCAGGGTGGACCTCACGAGACACCTGCTGTTTCTTCACCGGCGGGTGATAAGAACCATGGTTAGAAGAACCATGATTTTGCCGATGTTCCACACGATGGCTGGGAGCTGCAGGACGATGATCTCTTCCACGAGACGACTGTGCTTGTTGAGCCCCAACACCATAAATAAGCTGCCCAAGGTCATCAACAATGGCCGAAAGGCTTTCAGCCTGACTAGCAAGCTCTTCAGAGGAAGAGGCTGACTCTTCTGCATTGGCAGCATTCTCCTGGGTAACCTGATCCAATTGAGAAACATTACTGTTAATCTCTTCAACCCCGCGTGTCTGCTCTTCACTTGACGCATTTACCTCATCAACCAAGGCAGAGACCTTACCGGCACTCTCCATAATTTCACTAATTGATTCACGGGTTTTAGTGGATAGAGACACCCCATTTTCCGCATACCCTTGGGATTGTTCAATCAAGGCTGCCGTGTTTTTTGCCGCTTCAGCTGCACGCTGAGACAAATTACGAACCTCTTCTGCCACAACGGCAAAGCCTTTCCCTGCATCACCGGCACGGGCAGCTTCCACGGCGGCATTCAGAGCCAAGAGGTTTGTTTGAGAAGCAATATCATCAATACTCTTGATAATTTTTGCAGTCTCATCGGAAGATTTTTTAATCTGATCCATGGCAGAACTCAAATCGTTCATGGTTGAAGCACCCTTTTTACTTCGGCTTTCCACCTCTTTTGAAAGAGTATTGGCTTCCTGAGCATTTTGAGAATTCTGCTTACTCTGTGCAGAGATCTCTTCAAGACTGCTGGATACTTCCTCAATACTGGAAGCCTGCTCGCTTGCCCCCTGGGAAAGGGTCTGAGATGAAGAAGAGAGCTGTTCAGAGGCGGCAGCCACCTGTTCTGAACCACTGCCCAGTTCAGCAATTATTTTTTCAAGGGCTTTGCTAATCGTAAGAGCAAGGGTAAATCCGAGTATCAGAGCAATAACTGTTCCGGCAATCATCCCAAAAACAGCGAGAACGACGGCAATATTTGCATCCCGGCTTGCCGCAGCCATCGCTTCTTGGGCAACCCGGGAATTAACACGAACCGTTTCATTAATATACCCAAAGACCTCCTGCTGATATTCGTAGGAATCTTCCATGGTAAGCGCATAGAGTTCTTCATACAACACTTCTGCCTCTTGGGCCATTTCTATCATCTGGTTAAAATAGTCAAAGACGTCATCAGAGGCCGGCTGCATTTGGTTAATAAAAATCTGTTGTGCACGATTAGTATTTCCTGCTTCAACAGCATGCTTTATGTCATGCACCGCCGCGTGAAATCTATCATGGGGCTCCGCCATACGGGTAATCAAACGCTGGAGATCCCGATTGTTTGTCTCAAACTCCGGTATCCAGCGGCCGAAGTTACACGCCGTGGGGTCTTCCCCCCCTTGAAACTCTTCCCCTGCAGAGATAAGATTTGCCACCTGCACTTCTAGGGCGTAGTGATCTCCGCGAAACTCCTGTAAATCACTCACAAGCTCTTGTGGGTTCGTAATACCCATACCATCAAAATCACGGTGGAGATCCAATATATTATCATTTACTTCTGCCCAACGGGGAAATTCTCGTTCAAACTGCTCCCACACCCGTGCTTCTTCATCAGTCTGGGGAAGAGGCGCAAAAATATCATAGGCATCCTGATATCGACGGCGGGCATCGGCAATATCCGTATAATATTCACGACGTTGCTCCACGGTAAGACCGGGAATAAGAAGGCTTCGAAGATGGGTAGACAACTCCTCAAGGGAGGCCTCCATACGTAACACATTCTGTACAGAAGGAAGGCGTACTTCCCCCACTTCTTCAAGACGGCCATCAAGGGTATTCACACTCCACAACCCCACAGCCCCCACGATAAGAGTGATGGCGGCAACAATACCAAACCCGCCGATCAACTTCATTTTAAGGCTCATATTTTTCACTGACATACAACACTCCTTACTCTGTGATGTTTGAAACAGTTTCAATCTCTTTTGATGAGAGTACCTTGTCAATATCCAAAAGCATCACTACCTTCTCCTGTAGCTTTGCCACACCAAGAATAAAGGCAGTGTCAACGGCAGTGCCAAAGGCAGGGGTTTTCTCAATATGGTCTGAAGAAACCTCCAGAACTTCACGCACCCCATCTACAATAACCCCCATGATAAGGGTGTCTTCCTCCCGTTCTACTTGGACAACAATAATCACCGTATCATCGGTATACGCAATGGTTTCCATGTCAAACTTCCGGCGTAACTCAACCACGGGAATAACTTTTCCACGAAGATTGATTACCCCGGCAATGAAATCCGGTGTTTTCGGAACAGCCGTAATATCCTGCATGTGAATAATCTGCTGTACTTTCAAAATTCCTAAACCGTATGACTCATCTCCCAAATGAAATGTGAGATATTTGCCCGCAAGCTTTTCCCCAATCTCTGAGTCAACCCGCTGTGCATCTTCCGGCATAAAACCTCCTCAAGAAACAAATGATGTTTCTTACATTCTACCCCGACAACACGGAGGATGCAATCTTTTTCAGAAAGATTTCGTGGCGTATGTAAAAGAATAGAAAGGAAGTTGTTGATTATAAATGTGATAGAAGGGAGAAGAAATTACTTCTCCCGCAAAGAAATTATGAAAGAATAGATCGAACAAAGGAAGCAGCCTCCCCTGGCCCCCTCTTTCCAAGTTCCCGAATAAAGGCAGAGCCGATAATCGCCCCCTCAGCATAAGAGCAGGCTGTTGCAAAAGTATCTTTATCTGAAATACCAAAACCAATCAACTTTGGAGTATCACCAGCATGTTTTGCAACGCTCTGGAAATACGCTATTTGCTCAGGGCTGATACCTCCAGTACCTCCCGTTATGGCAGAACTGGAGACAACATATAGAAAGGCTGAACTCAGATTGGCAAGCATGGAAATTCGTTCCGAAGATGTTTGAGGCGTAACCAAAAAAGAAATTCCAAGATTTGCACGAGTAAAAAGATCATGGTACTCTTCTCGATACACTTCTGCCGGAAGATCTGGGATAATAAGGCCATCAACCCCACTCTCTACACAGGCAGCCACAAATGCTTCAATACCATACTGCATTACCTGGTTTACATAGCCCATTAAGACAAGAGGGACCTCTGACTCTCGGCGAATAGCACGCACCATATCAAAGATATTGTGTAAGGTAAGCCCCTGCTTCAGAGCATGGCGGGAGCTCTCTTGAATCGTCTCACCATCTGCAAGGGGGTCAGAGTAGGGCATACCAAGCTCCACAATATCAGCCCCGGCCCGGGCAATGTCTGTCACCACACGCACCGTATCCTCCCCACGGGGGTAACCAGCGGTAACATAGATATTGAGGATATCCTGCTTCTTTGTTGCAAAGAGGCTTGTCAGTCTGTTTGTTCTATTCATTTTGTTTCCTCCATGGCAGAAATATACGTAGCCATATCTTTATCCCCACGTCCTGAAACATTTACCACAATACCGTCTCCTGAAGCAAAAGAACAGATGTCAAGAATCGCCAAGGCATGGGCAGACTCCAAGGCTGGAATAATTCCTTCCTGTTTTGTGAGTAAAAATGCAGCCTGCAGAGCAGCAGCATCAGTTACTGGATACACCTCTGCCCGACCTGTTGAAATAAGATGTGCATGGAGCGGCCCAATTCCAGGGTAATCAAGTCCCGCTGAAAGAGAATAAGGCTCAATAATCTGCCCATCATCATCCTGCATTAAAAGGGTTCGGCATCCATGAATTACTCCCTCCTTGCCCAGAATTGAGGTTGCAGCAGACGCACCAGAGTCGATCCCTTTTCCTGCAGCTTCCGCTTCAATAATTCGAACAGAGGGTTCATCAAGAAAAGGATAAAATGCACCGGCGGCATTACTTCCCCCCCCTACACAAGCAATAATAGCCGTGGGCAACGCGCCCTCTTTCTCTATATATTGAGATCGTATCTCCTCACCGGTAATTGCCTGAAGGCGGGCCACCATATCCGGATAGGGATGTGGGCCAATGACAGAACCAATTAAATAGTATGTATCTTCAGGATGAGCAATCCAATCACGAATAGCCTCATTTGTAGCATCTTTTAAGGTTCTGCTTCCCGACTTTGCCGGACGCACCTCCGCTCCAAGCATCTGCATACGTTTCACATTGGGTTCTTGGCGAGCCATGTCAACTTCTCCCATGTATACAACACAGGAAAGCCCCCGCATGGCACACACCGTTGCCGTAGCAACCCCATGCTGCCCGGCTCCTGTCTCTGCGATAATACGGGTTTTTCCCATACGTTCAGCAAGAAGTATTTGCCCAACGGTATTATTAAGTTTATGCGCCCCGGTATGATTAAGATCTTCCCGTTTCAAATAGATCGTATATCCGTACAATTCTGAAAGACGGGCGGCGTAAGTAAGAGGGGTTGGACGTCCACAATATTCCTGCAAAATTGTGTGAAACTCACGCTGAAAAGACGCACTATTTAAAATTTCTGAATAACAACAACGTAACTCCTCCACATTTGCATGAAGCATCTCTGGTATCCACGCGCCACCAAACCGGCCATAATAGCCCTGTGAAGATACAGCATATTTTTTAGTCATAACCCTTATATTCCTTACAGAAAAATTCTACCTGTTCCATATTTTTGTCTCCAGGAGCCCGTTCAAAACGGCTGTTAATATCTACTCCCATCAAAGCGGGATGAGAAAAGTCACGTATCGCTGAAAGGGTGTGCGGCCCAATTCCTCCAGAGAGAAGAAACGGTGTGTCACCGCCATAGGCATGCAAGATATCCCAGTCGAAGGAACGACCACTTCCCCCGTGACCGCTACATTTGGTATCAAAAACAAAGAAATCAACCACATCTTCATAGGCAGCCACCTCGGAGAAGGAAAAAAAAGCATCAACACCGAAGGCCTTAACCACTGTAAAGGAGCGACGAAGACTCCGGCACTGTTCCGGTGTTTCTGTACCGTGTAGCTGCACCGTTGAAAAAGGGAATCGTTCACTCATGGCATAGATTTTGTCAGAAGAAGCATTCACAAATACTCCAAGGGTATTCTTTTCTTGTGCAACCTGGGAAAAGGCCGCAGAAAACCCCGGTATATCAGCGGCATAGCGCGGAGATTTTTCATAAAAAATAGCCCCCACGTAGTCTACCTTAAGAGAGCGTACCGCGTGCAGCTGTGCGGGAATCATCATGCCGCATAGTTTTATACAGCGCATTGTACTGCCCGTACAAAATCACCACACACTTTGTCGGGTCTGCTTTGTTTCATAAAGTATTCCCCCATTAAGAACCCTTGAAACCCACGAGAACGTAAGGCATCTACCGTATCCGGTGTATCAATTCCCGACTCTGCAACCACAACTGAATCCCGCGGTAATTGTTCTATCATTCTGCACGATGCGTCAAGATCAACGGTAAAAGTGGTAAGATCGCGATTGTTAATTCCGATGAGATCAACCTCGTCAGAAATTTTGTTAATCTGCTCTTCACTATGCAGCTCAAGAAGAACTTCCATGCCAAGAGTATGAGCACACTGCGTAAAACGACGAATTTCTTCAGCAGTGAGAATCTCACAGATAAGGAGAATAAAGTCTGCTCCAAGAGCCTTTGCTTCAATAATCTGATATTCATCAATAATAAACTCTTTCCGTAATACCGGAATGGTCAAACTATTTGCAATAAGGCAGAGAAATTCCGCACTGCCGCCAAAATAGCGGCTATTGGTCAGTACCGACACGGCCGCTGCACCACTCGCTTCATACCCCAAGGCTGTCTCCAGAGGATCAGCCGTCGTATTAATATCTCCTTTGCTGGGAGAACGACGTTTAAACTCGGCAATTATCCCGGAACTCCCCCGTTTTTCGAGGGCATCCCGGGCAGAAATACACTTTTTTGAAAAAAAACAGCTTTTTTCTAAGACAGATGGAGAGACAAGATTCCGACGTCGCTCCACAACTGTATACATATGTTTTGCAATATTTTGTAACACATTCATGATGACTCTCCTACCACGGCAGCTAATACTCGTCGTGCTGCTCCAGAATCAAGGGAGTGCGCCGCTTTTTCCATGGCCTGTGGAAGAGAGAGGGCGCTATTAATTGTTTGAATCGCAAGGGCCGCATTGACCCGAACAACCTCCTGTTGCTCTCGACTCCCCTTGTTTTCTAAAATGCGTAAAAAAAGATCACGGGCATCAGATAGATCGGTTTCACCATGTAATTTATCAGGAGTAATTACCTGCGCCCCCAGCTCTGATGGAGTATATTCGCCAAAACCATCCGTACCGGTAAGACGCACGGTATCAGTAAGAGAGCACTCATCATATCCATCATATGAATGGACTATGGTATATCGTGTTCTACAGGATTGTAAAATCTCATTATAGATATCACCGACAAAGGGGGCAAATACACCAACATATTGATATACAGGCTGTACCGGATTTACCAAGGGGCCAATCATATTAAAAAAAGTTTTAAAACCCAACTCCTTACGAATCGGTCCAACACTTTTCATGGAGGGGTGAAATAGGGGCGCATGGAGATAGCAGAAATTATGCTCCCGTAACTGCTCTCGTAATCGTGCCGCATCACTGGTAGGCGTATATCCACACGCCTCCAAAATTGTCGTACTTCCGCACGAACTGGACACACCGTAATTTCCATGTTTGATGACAGGATAGCCTGCTCCGGCAACAACTAAAGAAGCAAGGGTTGATATGTTAAAAGTGTTCTTCCCATCTCCCCCGGTACCACACATATCAATAGCATCACGGGTTCCAAGATCAGGTATAACAGCTTTTTCAAGCAGGGCACGGCGAAACCCATCGAGCTCTGCCGGAGTTATCTGCCGCATGGAAAACAAGGCAAGAAGAGCACCAATCTGGGCAGAGGTGTGTTTTCCCTCAGTAATCTCAATGAGAAGAGTATGAGCTTCCCCGGTAGTCAGCTCTTCTCCTTGGGTAAGACGGCGTAAAAGATCTTTCATAGGAGCTCCTTATATCTCAGTACTTATTCGTAAAAAATTCTCTATTATAGCATCTCCATGAGGAGTCAGTATTGACTCAGGATGAAACTGTACACCACGAAGATTATATTCTTTATGAGAAATACCCATAACCTGACCGGCCTCATCTTCGCACGTGCAAATTAACTCTTCCGGCAGCGTCTTCGGATCTATCACCCATGAATGGTACCTGCCAGCGGAAAAGGGACGAGGAATTCCGTGAAAGATACTATCCTCGTGAATAACATTCATCTGTGTTGCCACGCCGTGATACACCGTATCAAGATTAATGATTTTTCCTCCCAATACTTCGTTAATGGCTTGATATCCAAGACAAACGCCAAAGATATTCTTTGTCCGATAATATTTTTCTATAAGAGGCTTTAAAATGCCCGCTTCATCAGGTATACCTGGACCGGGAGAAAGGATGATTGTATCGTATGCTTCCACCTCAGCAAGTTCAATTTCATCATTACGGAAAATAGAAACTTGGCGCCCCGTAATCTCCCGTATACTGTGTGCAAGATTATAGGTAAATGAATCATAGTTATCAAGTAGTAGAATCATGGCAACTCCTCCGCAATCATAATGGCTCGTTTCAGTGCAGCTAGTTTATTGTTAACTTCATCCAATTCGCCCTCTTCACGAGAAGAAATAACCACCCCCGCGCCGGCCTGATACTCCAAAACATTCTTTGAACTCAAAAATGAGCGAATAGTTATGGCGTGATTTACATCTCCCGAAAATGAAATATACCCCAAGGCGCCACCGTAATACCCTCTCCGGTGTGGCTCATACTGATCAATCAATTCTACGGCACGATATTTCGGTGCCCCAGAAAGTGTTCCTGCAGGAAAGGTATCCCCCAAAACAGAAACTGCTGAATGAGGAGTGTTCAGAGTGCCACAAACACGGGATACTAAATGAATAACGTGACTAAAATATTGTATTTCCTTAAAACGGCGCACCGTCACATTTTTACAGTGTCTACTCATGTCATTGCGGGCTAAATCAACAAGCATCACATGTTCAGAACTCTCTTTGGGATCAGCGGAAAGTTCTAAGGCACGCTGTTTATCATATTCATCATCGCCGCTACGGCGATATGTTCCTGCAATGGGATGCAACTCCGCCTCTTGATCTTTCACAAGCACCTCAGCCTCAGGGGAAGAACCCATAATACGAAAATCTCCAAAATCAAAATAAAAGAGGTAGGGAGATGGGTTGACAGAGCGGAGCGCTCGATATACCTGAAAATCGTCCCCCGTAAAGGGCTGAGAAAAACGACGGGAAAGGACAATTTGGAATACATCACCCCGTTGACAGTGCTCTTTTCCTTTGGTAACAAGGTCCATAAACTCCGTATCGGTCATGGTTGAGTATTCCTGCCCCCTTCGTGAAAACTGACCAGAATACACTGATGCCCCATGAAGGTATTCACTTATCTCATCTATGCGAGAAGCCTCTGCCTCGGGACAATTCTCTACAAGGATACACTCATTATCAAAGGGGTTAATAGACAGGATATACCGAAAAAAAGTATAGTGCATTTCTGGAATCTGATCTCGCGAATCTCCTTGTAAGATATGCGTATCAAAATATGAGACTGAGTCAAAACCGCAATAGCCGAAGATACCATTGCACTGCTCTTCTGCTCCGGAAATATGAAAACAGTTCATAAAATCATGAATTTTTTCCGAAATATCATTCTGCACCGACCACTGCTCTTTTTTTCCATTGAAAGTTACTGAAGCAACGCCATCTTCAAGAGAAAATTCTCCCAACACATCAAAGCAGATGAGCGTTGTAGAATTTTCCCGCGCATGGTAATCTGAACTTTCTAAAAGGAACACTCGGGAAAAACGCTCCCGCAAGGCTGCAGTGCAATTAATAATGTTTATTCGGTCTCCGAGAAACCGTTTAGTTTTACAGGCTATGCGCATTGTACACTCTCCAAATAAGAAGTCATGTTTCTACACGTAGAAACAAATATATATCAACGTCACGGGGGAATACTTAAAAATAATGAAAGGATTAATCGTGTGAAACTGTATCGATCTGATATCGCTCAAAAATGTCGCTTAACAACTCCTCATTTTTCTTCTCAATCCAATCAGCAATATTGTCTATTTCAGTAACAGAGAGTAGATGCGACAATTCTTCCTGTATTTCAAGGAAGTTTATCTTGGAGACAATCTCCTTTACAATAGGAACCATGGCTGGTATAACGGAAAAACGCGTAAGCCCTAAGCCTAAAAGAATAATAGTGTACATGGGATCACCGGCCATTTCACCGCAAATTGAGATCGGAATACCCTTATCGGTACAGGCATCAATTGCCTTGTCAACAATACGAAGAAACGCCGGCTCAGCTGGATTATATAAATAGTTTACTTTACTGTTATTACGATCTGCTGCACTCAGGTATTGAATAAGGTCATTTGTCCCAATAGAGGCGAAGTCAATATCTTCCAAAAATGAATCTATTTCAAGGATTGCTAATGGCACTTCAAAGAGGATTCCCAAGGGCGGACAGGGAAGTCCAAGCTCATCAGCCACAACATGGGTAAATTGCTTTATTTCACGCCACTCGGAAAGAGAAGTGACCATGGGGTACATAATCTTATAGTTTGACCCCTGACCAGCACGAATAATTGCGCGAAGTTGCGTACGAAACAGCTCTTTGCGCTCCAGAAGAATTCTGACGGCGCGCCACCCCATGAAGGGATTACCTTCCTTTGGCATTTTCAAAAATTTCGCGGCCTTATCACCACCGATATCCATAACCCGTATTACTATTTCACGGCTATTCTGTTCTGAAATAATGTGTGAGTAGTAGGCAAACTGCTCTTCTTCATCGGGAAAGGTTTCACGTTCAGAAAGAAGATATTCCGTACGGACGAGCCCAATACCGTCAGCACCGTTGTCCTGTGCCATGTGTACATCATCCTTAAAGGAAATATTTGCCAACACAGAAATGTGTACCCCATCAGGAGTGTAGGCCGGTGCATGCCACCGTTTTGCCCCAACCTCTCGTGCCTGCAGGTAGCGCTCTCTATACGCGGTATATTCAGCACACTCATCTGAAGAAGGATGTATTATAATTTGATCTTCATAGGCATTAATAAGGACAGGTTCATGGGGGTTAATTCTGCTTTTTATATCCTCAACCCCTGTAATTACCGGTATAGAATAAGACCGGGCAAGTATTGCTGCGTGAGAAGTTCGCCCCGCACTTTTACTCACAACTCCCTTAATTTTATTTACATTATAATTGACAATATCTGAAGGGGTAAAACTGCGGTCAATAACTAGCACGACATCTTCAGAAAAGGTATATTTTTCATTTCCCCCATTATTGAGAAAGTTGATGAGGGTTTCACAAATTTCTACCATATCGCTACTTCGATCACGAAAGTAGCTGGTGCCTGCCGAATTAAATTTATCAATAAACTCTTTTGAAACCGAACGAACAGCGCTTTCAACGGTATAATTTTTTCGTGAGATATACTCCGTCACCTGCCCCTTAAAAGCAGGATCATCCATAATATGTTCATAAATTTTCATGATCGTACCTTCTCCAGACTCATCATGTCCTTCGGAGGTATCCATATTATAATTACGGTAATACTGCTTTACCTTGGTGCGAACCTCTTCAAAGGTATCAAGTTCTTCAACAACCTTATGATGAGGAATAGTCTCTACGGTAAAATCCTGTACAGCCCGGCCGATAAAATATGCTTTACCAAGTCCTTTTCCACGCACAATTGCTGTGCCTTGAATCACCTTACGCGTAGCCATTCATTTTCCCCATACGTTATTATAAAATTCCAAAATAAGGTCGTCTAAGGAGGCCAAACCAGCTCGTCCCAAGTTCCGTATTACTCGCGACATCCAGTCGCTGCTATCCACAAAGGCAGCATCAATACGATCCTGCATAGCACAATAATCCTTAAAATATTGGAGTGTTGCCAATTCGTCATTATATCGCAGTGATGAGAGAAGCGGGTAAATACGTTTTCCTCCCTCAAAATCAGGTATGCGTTTATCAAGAAACTCAAAGACAAGATTCAACACGTTATCTTCGTCTTCAATAATTTTCAAGGGGTCATAGGATGTTTCTTCTTCAGAACCATATAAAAAGACTGAATTGCGGCCCAGGATATCAGCAATTTCACGATCGGGAGGATTGATCCCCACTGCCGGTATAGCGCCATTTACCACATAACGCATTAAGTTCAGTCCGTAGGCAACACCATTTCGTGCAGAGGGCTGTTCCACCAAATCCACCGCCGGGAGAAGACGTTCATCCTGCGAAGCATTACAATTAGGAATAAAGACCAACTGCAAACGATCACTCGTGTCCTGATTGCTATTTACAATATGAGAGACAAGATGGATTAATTTGATGATCTGTTTGCTGAGAAAGTCTGAAGGAGCGGCATACCCACCAATTATATAAGTACGGGGACAAAAATCTTTCCCTTCTTTGAGCAACAAATAGCGATACAGTATATACAAAACCTGTACGGTTTGGCCACTCGTGGGATGAATTCTTCGGTTATGCATAACCACCATACTTCGCGGATCAATCCTGCACGAAAACTCTTGCAGAAGATAAGTGGCCAACCACTCTTTTGCACGGTATTTCAGAGTAACCAAATCTTTGTGAAAATTAGGATCATTAGCCTTGTTTTCAAGGGTGAGCAGTTCACGGTTATTTCCAATCCACCGCTGGCCGATGTACTTACTGACCACTTCCGCTAAATCCGGGTTGGGGATAATAAGCCATCGGCGAAGAGATATTCCATTTAACCCTGAGAAAAAGTTTTTATTAAAATAGGTATTAAATTCACTAAAAAGATTTTTACGCAAATACTGAGTCTGATAGTCAGAAATGCCCGAAACAAATTGCGAAATAAGAACACAGATGTTTCCCATTCGTACTTTCTTGACAAGCCCTTCCTCGATAAGGGAGAGATTTCGAGCAGCATCGTCGGGGAGCTGTTTTTCCCGACGAAGAAGATCAAGAAATTGCTGATTCAACTCTTTAATCAGAAGAGCATGGTACGGCAAGACCTTCTCTACCATGTACAGCGGCCACTTTTCCACTTGAGAATGATCCATGGCGGTGCTTGAAAAGATAAAAACCTTTTCTGCAATTACCACGCTCTCCTGAAGCGTAAACCCTTCCTGCTGAATAAGAATTGAGATGAACTCAATAACAGCAATCGCACACTTTGAATCTGAAATATGGATAACAATATTGTCGCCAATATCGCGTAAGGTATCACTACTATTCTTATACCGACGGATGATATCACGCAGGGAAGATGCGGCTAGAAAATACTGCTGCTTGATACGCACTTCCGTCACCTTACGTACTGAATCGTCGGGAAACAAAAACAGCGTCACATCGGTAGAGGCATGTTTTTCCTCACAGGCCCTACTGTAATCTCCGTGATTTGCATACTCAGGATGGAACTCCCCTGTTGAAAGGCCTTCCCAGAAACGAACCGTATTGACAACACCATTTTTATACCCGACAACCGGATAATCTACGGGAGATGCCGTAACAAATTGATCGGGAATCCATCGACCATGCACGGGAAGATCTTCATCATGGGCAACAACATGTCCGCCAAAACCAATCTCCTCAGTATACTCGGTACGTTTAACGACCCATGGGTAATCTACGGCCCGCCAATTATAGGGAATTTCCTTTTGTTGCCCCGCTTCTATCTTCTGTTTAAAGCCGGCAAAGTTATACCATAATCCATACCCCATAGCAGCAAGCCCTTGACTGGCAAGGGTCTCCATAATGCAGTGAGCAATCTCTCCCTTGGGAGCATTGCCAAAATCAAACTCATATTCACAGGAATAGATTTCTTCCATGGTTGCGCCAATATTTGATGCCATCTTCTCAACATCATTTTCAATACCCGCATCAACAATGTAGCGTTTCAGACTTCGACCAAAGGAGTAATCTAAGGAAAGATAATAAACGCGTTTTACTTGTTTATTGCGATACACATACTGTGTTGCTATCCACTGATCTGCCACATGAGTTCGCACCGCGTAGCTCAAGGCCATGTATTTATCATACAACGTAGCAGTTTCTTCATCCTTAGATAAGAAGTTACGCAAGTAAAGATTATAGAAATTCTTAAAATCTTCCATTAAGCCGGCCGAACTGTCGTAAAGGTTGCAATTTCATAATATACGTAATAGTCAAAAGTGTATACAAAAAGATTCAACGATTTTACTCATTTTCATCTTGATACAAAAGTTTATGTGTATTAAGAATCATAACCGTTTTCTCTTTGAGTCGCGAAATTCCTTCCATGTAGTCATCCCGCGGGGTATTTGATATTTTGGGAGGAGAAGAGATCTGCTCTTCCGTAATGGTAAACACCTCATCAACGGTGTCAACAATAATACCCACGGAAACATCATCTTGAGAAACGACCACAGTACAGGTTTCTTCATCATAGTCACGTGCGGACATATGCATACGTAAACGCGCATCAATAACCGGTATCACCTGACCACGTAAATTTACCACACCCTTCACATAATAAGGAGTATCCGGCACTGGGGTTATACGCTGCACCCCTACAATCTCAATAATATCTTCAATAGCCATGGCGTATAACTCTGTCCCCAGCCAGAAAGTGAGATATCTATCTGCAAGAGTATTCTCTTCATCGCTCCCAATATCCAAGCGCTCATCCTCATACGCGGTCATATCTTGCTGTGCGTCCATACAAACTCCTTGTAAGATGTAACATCCATAGTATGAAATAGTTGGAACAGGATGTCAAATATAAAACAAAAAGATGTGGACAAAACGTAATATGTCGATACACTATGTATATGGAGGTAGCCATGGACAGAATTGAACGACTTCGAAAAATGAAGCTGCACGCAGCACAGATACAGCGAAAACAAAGCCTACAGATGCAATACGGAAAAAAACAAAAAGGAGCCCGTCGAGGTCTTTCAGAAGAAGGAGCCCGTGCTATTGCACAAGCACTAAGCTCCCTCATGAAGGAAAAATAATTTACCCGAGACGAGCAGCCTGCTGTGCAGAAGCATTGACGGCACGAATTAAGGCTGCGCGAAGACCGTCCTCTTCAAGAGACTTTACCGCTGCAGCGGTAGCCCCACCAGCAGACATCACATGTGAACGCAACACAGCGGGAACCTCACCTGTTTCATCTACCATAGCAGCAGCCCCTCGTACCGTTTGTATAGCACAGCTCAGTGCATCGGAGTAGGAAAGACCCGCAGCAACACCGCCATCAGCTAGGGCTTCAATTACCATGTACACATAGGCGGGGCCGCTTCCCGATAAACCAGTCACTGCATTCAGCATAGATTCAGGTACAAAGAGATACTTCCCCATACTTTCCAAAATAACTTCTGCATTAGTACGATCTTTCTCGGTACACCTCGCATTCATGGTACACCCACTCATCCCCTTTCCGATAAGAGATGGGGTATTGGGCATAACCCGACAGATCTTCGATGATGTGGGAAGAACCTCTTCCAGGGAGGCAATCGTGATTCCCGCAGCAATGGAAACCCACAACACTGACGACTGTACCGAGGCAAAGACCGCACATGCTTCACGGAGATACTGTGGCTTTACCGCAAGAAGGACAACATCGGGAGTTTTCTCCGGTGAAGAAAACCACTCCTGAGCAGCACAGGGAGTTCCCACATGAGAAAGAGCGTCAAGCGCTTTGTGAGAAGGGTCGCTGAGTAATATTTCTATGGTCGGGTGTTTTTTAGCTATACCGCGCACAATAGCCCCTCCCATATTGCCACAGCCTAATACACCTATCTTCATGTCATTCTCCTTATTTCTATACAACAATTAACTGCTCATGCACTTTTTCAACTTCGATACTCCGTAGTATACCGCCGCCATATTGAAAAATATCAATGGCACAACGATTCTCCTCTAAGGAAAGCATCGCATAACTTGCGGTATTACCCCGATCTACCGCGGCTTTTAAGTGACCAGGGTTCACATACAACACATTATTAACCAACTCAAGATTTGGGGTGTGGGTGTGTCCATACATGATAATATCTGAAATAATCCTGTTTTCTGGAGTAACATCACTGAGATCATGCACTAAGAGTACCTCAAACCCCATGGTAGAAACGCCAAGCACCCCGTCAAGGATACCGCTCTTATACCCTTCATGGTAAATCCCGGGAACACGGTAGACGTAGGTATCACCCCGATCTATTTGTAAGGGGTCTTCAAAAAAATCCCCCAAATGATAAAGACACTCCACGTCATACTCACTCAGAACGCTATTCATAACCTCCTGCAGAAACGCCGTATTTCCATGTGTGTCGCTTACCAATAAAATATTCATACACTCCCCTCCCGTACAGAGCGGGTTTCCCCGCTCTGGTGAATCATTGTCCGATCTTGTTACACAGCTCCCGATATTCTTGTAGGTACGCTTCTACATGAGGCACAACCTGATCGCAGGTGTAGCCAAATTTTTCATCCAGTACAGAGAATGGAGCTGATCTGCCAAAACCATCCCGACCCATGGTCATCCCCAAGGGGCCAACCATACCGTCGAAGACAGTTTTCAGTCCGGCTGTCAAGGCAAAAACAGGTACACCGAAGGGTAAAACAGAGTCACGATACGATGTGGATTGCTCGTCCCACAAGCCCTCGCAAGGAGCTGATACAACACGCACTCCCACCCCTTTTTCTTCCAAGGCGCGGGCAACCTCAACGAGAAGATACACCTCTGACCCGTTAGCAAGAAGAACCACATCAAGAGATGTAGTTTTCTCAGGATACACCGTATAGGCTCCATGAGAAAGCTGGAACCCTTCTGTAAGACGCTCCTTCTGCTTAGGAAGATCTGCGACATTCTGCCGTGTGAGTATGAGTATCGTTGGGTGCGCATCATTATAATATGCATAGCTCCACGCCGCCAGTGTTTCAGCACTGTCTGCGGGACGAAACACCGTTATGGAACGTTCCTCTTCAAGATTCTTCATTTTCTCAAGCAATCTGATTTGCGCCTCTTGCTCTACCGGTTGGTGTGTTGGTCCATCTTCACCAACTCGAAAAGAATCATGGGTAAATATATATCGCACTGGAAGCCCCATAAGTGCAGCCAGACGGATTGCAGGTTTCATATAATCGGAAAACACAAAAAAGGTGGCACAGACAGGTATCATACCTCCGTGCAAGGCAAGACCGTTCATAATCGCAGCCATGGTAAGCTCTGATACACCGGCCTGTAGAAATGCTCCGGAAAAATCGTCACGGGTAAACTCGCCACCACAATTGTCCAGAAACCCCGATGTTTTATCACTATTTGAAAGATCCGCCGAAGAAACAATCATATTGTTTATGGTACCAGCAAGATGAGCCAGGATTTCTCCGGATGTATTCCGTGTCGCACTGTTTGGGCTAACGGAAATAGTTGAAAAATCAATCTCAATTTTTTCTCCAGCAAGATATCGGGTAAGACGTTGTGCGAGAACAGGATTTGCCTCTTCCCACTCTTTTTGGCGCAGAGAAAAATCTTTTACAGACCTACGTTTATTCTCAAGAACGCTCTCAAAATACGTCTGCACCTCAGGAAAAATCGCAAAGGGGTCTGCAGGGTCAGCACCAAGGTTCTGCAGGGTTTTATTAATATCTGCACCAGCCTTAGAAAGTGGCTGCCCATGGGAAGAGACCTGCTTTTCAAAGGAATTACCCGCTGCATCAACAGCCTTTTTTCCCATAACTGTCTTACCAATAATTAATACGGGCTTTGTGCTTTTCTGAGCAGAATCAAGGGCACCACGAATGGCAGAGTAATCGTGTCCATCGATAACAAAAACGTCCCATCCCCAGCTCTCATATTTTGCCTGAGTATCTTCACTATACGTTTTATCTGTTGTGTGAGAAAGCTGAATATCGTTAGAATCAAAGAACATGACAAGGTTTGACATTCCAAGATGCCCCGCTATACGCCCAACCCCTTGAGAAATTTCTTCTTGAATAGCCCCATCGGAAACATAGGTATACACGGTATGCCCCATCCACTCTCCAAAGCGAGCACGCAGGAATCGTTCTGCCACAGCAGAACCGAGAGCCATGGCATGCCCCATACCAAGGGGGCCGGAGCTATTTTCTATACCGTGAGCAACATCCAGCTCTGGATGCCCGGGAGTATTGCTCCCCCACTGGCGGAAAGATTCGAGATCTTCTTTTTCAAAATGCCCCGTGAGATACAAGGTGGAGTACAGCATGGGGGACATATGGCCTGGATCAAGGAAAAAGCGATCGCGGAATTCCCAGTGTGGATTATCTGGATCGAAACGGAGATATTCCGAAAAAAGGATCGACATAAAATCAGCACCACCCATGGCTCCACCGGGATGGCCCGATGATGCTTTTTCAACCATTGCAACAGTTAAGGCCCGAATATTATCTGCGGCTCTCTCAACCATACGATTCGACATTAGTACTCCAGGGAGTTATATTTTTCGTTATGCCTAAATATACTTGATGATTTTTATTTATTAAAGTACTAAGATGGAAAAACAGATGTGTTTTTTTTCACAATAACAGTGGTGGTATTTTTTTTCTCCCTATGCCAACACGAAGAAAAATGAAGTATATTCCCAAAGCAGAGTTTTATCAATAAAAGGGTTATGGTTGTATGGATAAAAATGAAATTATCGGGCTTCTCAAAGAGCAGTGTAAACTTGCCTCAATTCTTTCAGAAGATGTTCTGGAAGATATTGTAGAAGAATCACAATTGGAAACCTTTGAAAAAGGTGAGTACATACTCGAATTTGAAGAAAAAACCCCCGCCGTATTCATCCTTCTTCGGGGAAGTGTTCGGGTGAGTCTGATCTCCGATGACGGAAAAGAAAAAATCTTCGACCATTTCCATGCCGGTTCTCTCATGGGTGAAGTGAGCACAATTACCCGGGCCACCGCCTATGCAACAATCACGGCCGAAGATGTCTGTCTTGCCCTGGAAATTCCCATCCCCGTGTTCAAGAAAAAAATCCTCTCTGACATTAAGGCATTCAACCATCTTGTTGAGGTAATGTCTAACAAACTTGGGAAAGTTATTCCGGGCATAGAGAAACACACATCGTGTCAAGAAAAAAACGACCCCTATGGCTTCAAGCTTACTACAAAAACCCCGCAAAAAATATTGGTCATAAACTGTGGATCTTCATCACTTAAATATACGTTTTTTAATACAGAAGACATGGAAAACAGTGTGGATGGGCAGGTTGACCGTATTGGGACTGCTGTCCCCATGGGACTTGAATACAATGCCGGGAAAACAGAGATTGAACGAGAACTTGAACCGGGTACCCATAAAGACGCTTTTGATGCCATCATTCAGATTCTCACATCGAAGGAATTTGGCATAATCTCATCTCCTCAAGAGATAACTGCCGTGGGGCATCGCGTGGTACATGGAGGAGATAAATTCAGCCACCCCACTCTCATTACGGATGATGTATTACGCGGTATTGAAGAAGTATCCAGCTTGGCTCCCCTTCATAACCCTGTAAACCTTGTGGGGATACATGAGTCAATGCGCGTATTTCCCTCGGCAGCACAAGTGGCGATATTTGATACCGCCTTCCACCAGACAATCCCCCCTCATGCATACCTATACGGGCTTCCCTACGAATACTATGAGAAAAAGCGTATCCGCCGATACGGATTCCACGGCACATCTCACTACTATGTATCCCTTATGGCAGCCGATTACCTTAAACGTTCCTACACAGATCTTAAGCTTATCACCTGCCATCTTGGTAACGGCGGTTCCGTATGTGCTATTGAACACGGGAAATCAGTTGACACCTCCATGGGTATGACCCCCGCCGAAGGAATTATCATGGGGACCCGCTCTGGGAGTATCGACCCTGCGGTTATTCTCCATCTGATGGACTCCGAAAAAATGACTTCCGGCGAAGTGAATCAGCTCATCAACAAGCAAAGCGGACTCCTCGGCCTCTCGGGGATCTCTAACGATATGCGGGATATTGAGCACGCTGTGAAACAGGGAAAAAATCGGGCTGTCCTTGCATATAAAACCTTCTGTTACTCTATTAAAAAGTACATTGGTGCCTACAGCGCTACCCTCGGTAATGTTGATGCGCTTATCTTCACCGGAGGCATTGGGCTGTATAACTCCTTTGCTCGGGAAGAGGTTTGTAAAGGCTTGGGCGCTCTGGGGATGTTTATCGACCAAGAAAAAAGCAAAGATCTGAACGGAGCGAAGAAAGTCGTTGATATCGCAACGGTGGACTCTCCTGTTCGTATTCTGGTTATCCCCACGAACGAAGAGTTAATGATTGCCCGAGAGACCCTCAGCGTAATCTGTGCAGACTAAGAGCTCTATCCTCATTTCAGGTAGGGGAAGATACCCCCTACCACCCCTGTCACACTTCATCCAGGTACTCACATGGTTTCTCTTCCTATTGTGCCTCTCCCCCCTGCATGGAGAAGACACCCTCTCCTACCAAGCAGACAGCATTCACTACGGTCTCAAAGAAGCACGCATCGAACTGCACGGCAATGGTCGTCTCTCCCATGGCTCTGTACACCTCTTTGCTGAACAGATACACTACAATCTGGAAACGGAAATCCTTAAAGCCTACGGAACCCCCGTACTGATTGACTCCGGCGACACTCTGTACGGTGAATATATTGAATATCATATCCGTGAAAACCGAGGCAGAATTGGACAAGCACGCTTTTCTGATATACAGGATAGTGCCCTCTATAGAGGCGATGAAATGGCACGAGATTCCACAGGCACAATCTATATATCCGGTGGACGATATACAACCAGCTTTACCCGTCCGCCACAATACACTCTCTTTTCACCGCAGTTTAAGCTTATCCCCGATGAAAAAGCCCTTGCACGCCCTGTGGTTTTAGAAGTACAGCGGTCTCCCGTGGTAAGCCTTCCCTTTTTCATATACCCCCTTGATGATGATCGCAGATCAGGTTGGCTCACCCCTCGATGGGGTGTTGGTATTGCAGGCACTGGGTATGTTGATAATATTGGGTACTATTGGGGAGAAAACCCGTATATTGACTTTACCATGGCAGGGAGAATAAATGACTTTGAGCACTATCAGTTAAGAGGGGAAACACGATACCATTTAAGAAATCGCCTCCGAGGAAACCTTTCTGCCGATATGTCATTCGATGATTATTACGGTGGAAGTTCCCAAAGATGGTCTCTTTCATATGAACACTCACAACACTTCCTTCCTGACCACAGTCTTTCTCTCCGGGGAAGCGGAGAGCTTGTCTCTGACAACCGCTACTACAGCGACTACTTTCGTGATACCACCGATTTTCTGCGCCAAACAACACGCTCTCAGCTTACATTGCAAAAACGCATGCACCGCCTCTCCGGCCACACCAGTGCGTCTTGGGAGCGCCGTGAGGACTTCTACCGACAAGAGCGCACCCAAACCTTACCGCATCTGCGTTTTTCCACGGGAAACTATCCCCTTCTCCCCTTTTTAGAAGAGAGTAGCCTTACTTGGTCATATTCGGCACAAGGACTTTCACGGACCACGGAAATATATCGTGAAGAGGAGGAAGAAGAAACAACTGAAGCAGGAATACATCATACTCTGCCGGTGCAAGGACAACTCACCCTATTTAACAATCTTCATGCCTCCCCCGTTTTACGGTACAGCAATCAACCTTTTCATCATACTGGGACACCACAACCATGGTGCAAAAAGATACACTCATAGCCCTGTGGGATACCCTGTCCAGTGAAGAATATTTCAACTCACCATCTCTACATACTCCCGACGACAGTCTCATTACCAGGGACGATTCTACATTTTATAAAGTGAGTCGGGGCGATTCGTTGGCTGTGGTAGAACGCTATGATACACTTTTCCTGGGAGAGGACGCCTATGATGTGCAAGATGCTACCACAACGTGGTGGACTGCCGGTATTGATTTTCATACCAATATCTATGGCATTTTTCCGCTCAAGGTAGGACCTATCACAGGAATTCGTCACACCATAACTCCGCGAGTTGGATACACAATTGTACCTGAAGAGATCAATACCTTCCGTTATCCAGGCATTTTACCCTCTGCAAGAGCAACAGATCGACAACAAAACCTCACCTTTTCCCTCGACAACAATTTTGACGCCCGCATTCAACAAAACAAAGATCAATCTCCACGCAGGGCCACCCTTCTTAACACCTCTCTTCGGGGGCAGTATAATTTAGAAGCAGAGGAAGAAAAATTCAGCCCCATTGATTTTCGAGCAACCATACCACATTCGCACCTATCCCTAACATACCGCGGTAGATACACACCGTACAACACGTCCCAAGAGCTGATTTTTCCCGAAGCTCTCTCCCACGATATCTCCTTTACCCCCTCTGTTCCGGGCGTATCAGGAGATATATGGAGTGGCGATCTATTCACATTTCATGATGCCCTTTTTCCCGCCTACCTTGGAGGAGCCCACGCCACTGACACAGACTGGTCCTTAGACATATCTCCCACGTATCGGATCAGCCTCCGTCGTGATGACATAGACCGCCCCTTTCAGCAAGAACAAACCTATACCCTTTCAACACGGGCACGGTTTCGCTTTTCCCATCGGTGGCAAATGCAGTGGAGTGGACGTTGGTCGTTTCAGGAAAATAACTTTATAAATCAAGAAGTATCACTTCTTGCAGACCTCAACAGCTGGGACCTTCGGGTTCAGTGGAATCCCACAGGCGTAAACAGCGGCCACATTAACATGATTGTTGCAGTGAAACGACATAGGGAGATAAAGTGGGAACATGACCGCATCTAAATATCTCCTCCGCGAAGCAACAAAATAGTATTTTCTGTATAGACTAAAAAACGAGGTGGTAATGAATATAATTGTCGCAAAAACAGCAGGTTTCTGCATGGGAGTTGAGCGAGCGGTACGTCTTGCCCTCACCCACTCTGACAACGGGGAAAAACGACTTTACACTCCTGGTCCCCTAATACATAATACGCAGGCCATTACAATGCTGGAGCAGAATAATATAAAAAGTCTTACCGATGATACTTCTCCAGAGGACAAAAGCATTCTTATTCGTGCCCACGGAATTCCTCCCGAAAAAGAAGCAGAATTTGCCCGTCAGGGCTGTACGATAATAGATGGAACCTGCCCGATGGTTAAAAAAGTACATCGAGTTATTCAGAAATATATTGATCGTGACTTTACGATCGTTATCACTGGAGACAAGGACCACGCAGAAACACGAGGTCTCATGGGGTATGCAAAGGAGCGGGGCATCTTAATTAACTCTCCTCAAGAAGTTGCGAAGATACCTTCTCATAGCCATCGCCTCTGTATTGTATCACAAACCACTTTCAGTGTTGCCGACTTTGATGCCATTGTGGAAGAGATTTTTCAGACCTTCCCCGAGAGAGAAATAGCCGTTGAAAAAACAATATGTAAAGCCACAAGTGAACGTCAGAACGAGGTAATCAGTTTACGTGATATTACCGATATGATGATTGTGGTTGGAGGAAAGCATAGTGCAAACACCCTCCGTCTGGCAGAAATCGCCGGGGAGAAAAACAAGCGTGTCCTTCATATTGAAGATGCAGATGAACTGAACCCCCTAGAGCTCAAGGGGGTAGAAAACCTCGGCATCACAGCCGGTGCATCTACCCCCGGATGGGTTATTCAAGATATTGTTGAAAAAATTGAGAAAGAATTTGAACAAGGAGAGAGCTCATGAATGACTGTCTTTTCTGCAAAATAGCGGCGGGAAATATTCCCGCAAAGATTGTTTATGAAACAGACCTCTGTTGCGCCTTTGAAGACATAACCCCAGTTGCCCCTCTCCATATACTCATTATTCCTAAAAAACATATGGAAAATCTGCACTCCATGGATGAAAATGATTCGCCCATTCGTGAGGCCCTCTTTTCAGCCATATCTCATCTAGTTGAAAAAAATCATCTTACCCAGAGCGGCTACCGCCTGGTAATAAACTCTGGTGATGATGGACAGCAAAGTGTACCCCATCTCCATATTCATCTTATTGGAAAACGATCACTGCAATGGCCCCCGGGCTAAGAAAAACAAAGGATGGTACTCATGAATCTTGATGAACGAGAACAGGCACTTATCGCAGAAGCCCTCTCTCTGTACACACAGTTTGCCGCGCAGCAAATGCCTCCACAAGCTGTGGAAGAACTTTCTGCCATGGTTCAAGAAATTACAGAAAAGCTTCCCCACCTTGGGCAAACAACCACGGGAGAAAAAAATATTCCTCCAGGAATTACAGAGGAATGGTTTGATGCTGTTTGCGTAGACTGTGAATCTTACTCCCCAGCAAAGGGATGCAGTGAACCGGTTACAAAAAAGTTTCCCGGAAAATGTGACCCCATTCTACACTACGAAATGGCGAAAAAATAGCAGTTCCCCCACACTCTGAAAACCAGGGTGCGGGGGTGCGTATTATTCTTCTTCGCCGGAAAAGGTGCGCGCCGCATACTCTTCGTCAAGCATGAGTATACCGTGCCCATCACCTTTCACCAGTTTCAGTTTGTTTAGCACAGTGGAAAAGAGATCTTCCTCTTCAACCTGCTCATCCACAAACCAATTTAAGAAACTTCGTGTTGCGTGGTCTTTCTCTTCTATTGCGAGATCAACCAGTTCATTAATTGATTTACTAACAAACTCTTCATGAGAAAGTGCTATTTCAAAAGCTTCAATAAGAGAAGAAAACTCATTTTGCGGTTTTTCCAAGGGACGCAAAGAAACCTTGCCTCCACGATCAAGAATATACCGATAGATTTTCATTGCATGAAAGCGTTCTTCCTGAGTATGTACCATGAAGAAATTCTCAAACCCTGCAAGATCTTCATCTGCACAATAAGCAGCCATGGCAAGGTATTGATATTCTGAGAAAAGTTCTTTCTGTATTTGTTCATTAAGGGCTGTTTCAATCTTTTTGGAAAGCATATTATCTCCTTGTTATTGTGTCGGTGGGGTAAAAGTTCGCTGGGCAAACTCCTTGTCAAGCTGCAACAGTCCATGCCCCTGCTCACCAACAAGTTCAATTTTTTTAAGAATTGTCCGCATGGAATCTTCCTCTTCTACCTGTTCGTCTACAAACCAGTCAAGAAAACTTTTGGTGGCAAAATCATTTTCTTCTACGGCGTACCCAACAATTTCATTGATAGAGGCTGTCACAAACTGCTCATGCGCAAGTACTGCAGCAAAAACATCCTTCGGTGTTTGTGCAGTAATCTCAGGTGCATCAATCTTCTCAAGCGTCACCCGCCCATCACGCTCTTGCAGATAGGAACACATCTTCATGGCATGAAAATGTTCCTCCTGTACCTGCACAAGAAAAAAGTTTTCGAAACCAGGCAGATCCTGCTCTGCAAAAAATGCTGCATAGGCAAGATAGAGATACTCGGAGTATAACTCCTTGTTAATCTGTCTGTTTAAGGCCGCTTGAATATTCTCAGAAATCATTTTTCCTCCTGTGGTAAGACCTGTTTCATTTGTGTTACAAGGTGTTCACGTTGCTCCCGAAGATCTTCATCGTCGGGCACATATTTTGTAGAAATGCTCTCTAGAAGAGTAAACCCACATTTTTTCAACTCCTCTTCAACCAAGGAAACACTCTGCCCTCCCCATCCATAGGAACCAAAGGCGAAGGCCGTGCGTTTTTTGGGAGACAACCCCTTAAGATAGGTCAAAAAAGCTGCCATTGTAGGAAGCATATTATTATTCAGAGTTGGGGAACCGACACAGATATACTCAGCATCCAGAACTTTTGTAATAATATCAGAACGATGCGTATGTTGTACACTACATAATTCTGCAGGAATTCCAAGCTCTTCAAACCCCTGGACAATATTCTGTGCCATACGTTCTGTTGACCCCCACATGGTATCATACACAACCAAAGCTTTTTGTGACGTACAATTATTTGCCCAGGAATGATAGTTTGAAATAATATCAGAGATATGGGAACGCCAAATAACCCCGTGACTCGGACAGACCACGGATATATCTAATTTTTCCACAGCGGCCAACTCTTTTTTCACCTGACGACTGTACGGCATAACAATATTAGCATAATACTTTGCCGCCTCCTCCATGACGATATCGGAAGGAACCTCATCATCAAAACGTTCAGCCGTTGCAATATGCTGTCCAAGAGAGTCATTGGAAAAAAGGATCTTATCTTCCGGAATATAGGAAACCATATTGTCCGGCCAGTGCACCATGGGCGTAGGAATAAAATGGATATTCCGTGAACCAATACACAGGTGATCTCCCTCTTTCACTTCTACATACGAATATGTACCCTGATAATGTTCACGCAACCCAGCCACCCCCTTTTTAGGAGCATAAATGGTTGCATTGGGGCAATACTCCATGAGTTTAGGAAGTGAACCGGAGTGATCCATCTCAACATGGTTTTGAACCACAATATCAATTTTTGAGGGATCAATAATTGACGCAATGCGCTCCAAAAACTCGTCCTGCAACGTAGCTTTCACATTATCAATTAAGGTTATTTTCTCATCCAGTATCAGATATGAGTTATAGGTAGAACCACGCTGTGTCAAATATCCGTGAAAATTCCGGAGGTTCCAATCAATAACACCAACCCAGTATACATTTTCACACACTTCGTTTGCACGAAACATGGACAACTCCTCTTTTTATATAAATACTACCTGTATAATATACATAATAGACACTTCTTCTTGCGGAGTTTAAAGGAAGACTATTCAGTCACACTGTGTAAGATGGCACGAGCCATCTGCTGCAAAGGTATAGTAGTGCGTGAAACCCCTTGTTTAAATGCTTCACCGGGCATTCCCCAAACAATACTGGATGCTTCATCCTGAATAAGGGCCTTTCCCCCCGCCTGTACAAACTCCCCCATGGCAGAAGCACCATCTTTGCCCATACCAGTAAGCATAACAGCTACTCCATTTGGAGCAATATATCGAGCACCTGAACGAAAGAGAAGATCCACACAGGGACGTTGGTAAAACAAGCGTTCTTTTTGATGAAGTCTCACATAGTATCCTGCCCCACGGCGCAGGACTTCCATATGATAATTGCCTGGAGCCAGGAGCACCCGTCCCGGAAGGATCTGATCTCCATGGACTGCTTCACGCACCTGCACCGCACACATGGAGTCAAGGCGTTTTGCAAAGGATGAGGTAAACCCTGGCGGCATGTGTATAACCACGGCCATCCCCGGTGCATTGGGAGGCATGGGAAGGAGAAGTTCTTCTAAGGCAATGGTTGCCCCCGTGGAACCTCCAATAAGCACCACTTTCTGTGTTGTCCGTGCCAAGGAGTAGCGTTGAGGTTGGCGTTCAGATCGATTTCGCCGTGCCGTAAGACGTGAAATATCCGCCACAGAAGCAGCGCGAATCTGACGCACAATGATTTCTATTGCATCGGCAACACTATAGGCAACCCCCGGTTTTGTAATAATATCAAAGGCACCATACTCCAGAGCATCTAGGGCTATTTTGCTCCCTCGACTGGTGAGAGAACTTACAATAATTGTCGGGATAGGATGATATTTCATTATTTTCCGCAGAAAGGTTAAACCATCCATGCGGGGCATTTCAATATCCAAGGTCAATACGTGAGGCTTTGTCTTAATAATCAACTCACGGGCAACATATGGATCGGGAGCTACGCCAACTACCTGTATATCCCGTTCTTTTGAAAGCTCTCGCCGCAGCACCTGACGAACCATGGCAGAGTCGTCAATAACAAGTACCCGTATCATTTACTTTGTATCTCATGAAATACACAGAGCAGGGGGTAATCCTCCGATTCAAGCCATGCTCGCATTTCACTGGCTTCATCATCCATGAGAACATCCCGATCCAGACGATACGGAACTGTGAGATTAAAAAGTATATCTTCTCCATAAATAGAGCTGAGAACATTTCCAGCTACGATATTTAAGATTTCCCGAAGAGCATCATCTCCCTTCGACACAGCACGCTCGTCTCCTTCATCGATGCCAAGCATATTTGCTGCTGCAATGGTTGAAATACCCGGAGGGTACCAGAGATGAACCTCCCCATGTACCGTTTTATCTTCATCTTCATACGATACGGCAGCCCCCTGGGCGTCCCATGTTGCAACATCAGGGGTAGCCCCTTCATCAAGTAGGGCGGTAAAGAGATAGGCCGACTCTTCAAGAATCACACCAGCTGTTCTCTCAAGTATTGCTCGTATATCACTCTGCTTCATCCCAACCTCCCAAAGTAGTCAGTATAAGGGCGCGTATTTTTTCTGGAGTAAAGGGTTTTTTAATATACCCGCATACCCCCAAGGCGGTGAGTTGATCAATTCTCTTTTGACTCGCCTCAGATGATATCACCGCCGCGGGAATTTGTGCTAAATCAGAGGACTCGTGCATCCGTGTAATTAACTCAACCCCATTCATGTTCGGCATATGAATATCCGTAAAGAGGATATCAACCCACTGTTCTTGCAAAACCTTCAACGCTTGAGCACCGTCTTCCACGGAAATAATGTGTTTTACCGGTAAACGGGTCATACCGATGGTTCTCTCCAAAGACCCTCGAATAACTTCGGAATCATCGGCTATCAAGATTGTATACGCCATGGTCGCACTCCCATACTATTAAAGAATTAATTTATTGCCCCTACTTGTGATCCACGTCTCACCTTCAACCATATCCAAATAGAGGGTTCGAGGCATATTCTCTCCCACATGTTCAGCATCAATAAAAATATTGTTTTTCCAGAAAATCTTTCTGGCAACCATAATATTTCGCTTCCCGGTCTCTGTAAAAGAACTCTCATACATCATGGCCCCTCCAGCAATAACAACACGCATATTCTGCTTTTTTGCACCATGAGTATAGAGCGTACGAAACAAACGAGGAATACCCGTATCGCCAAACATGTAGGGGTTGTTTTTAGCCTTCTCCGGATTGAGCCGAGATGAAGGCAGGAGAAAGTGAAGCATTCCTCCCACCCGTGCAGCTTGATCATATACAGCAACCCCCAAACATGAACCAAGCGAGTAGGTTACGATAAGATCTGAAGCACTCGTACTGTACTTCATATCTGAGACATTTACAATTTTTCTACCCATACACCAATCCCTGAATCATTATTCTCGTCCCTTTGCCATGGCCAAAATAGCTGAGATATCAAGAATAAGGCTCACGTTGCCATCACTCATAATAGCCCCGCCTGTTACTCCCGGCATATGACCGATTCCCTGTATGGTTTTTATAACCACTTGCTGCTGTCCTATAATGTGGTCTACCCCAAGGGCTAAACGTTCGCCATTGAGATCTTCCACAACTATGATAATACCCGAAAATGTACTCCCATCACAAGAAGAGAGAAAGAGATCCTGCAAGGTGCAAAAAACAATATGTTCGCCACGAAAAAAAACCATTTTTCCATGGTTTCCCGCCACATTCTTAATCTCATCTTCCTTTGATCGATATGTTTCAACAATAGATAACTTGGGAATAATAAAACGTTTTTCACCGCACCCAATAATCATTCCGTCAATACTTGCCAAGGTAAGGGGCAAACGAATTGAAAACAGGGTACCCACCTTCTTCTCTGAATGAATGGTTATGGCTCCCCGTAACTGTCTAATATTGCGTTGTACAACATCCATGCCCACCCCACGTCCCGAGACATCCGTTACCTCACTACTGGTAGAAAACCCCGGTGCAAAAATCATCTGGAAACACTCTTTATCAGAGATGCTTTGACCGGGTTTGTACAGGTTCATCCGTTCTGCCTTTGCTAAAATAGCATCCCGATCTAATCCACGACCATCATCCTCTATTTCAATAAAGATGCTGCCGGATCGGTGAAATGCCCGTAGGGTGATGCGTCCTGTTGCGCTCTTTCCGTTGCTTTCCCGCTCATACACATCTGATTCAATGCCGTGATCAACCGAATTCCGTACCATATGTATAAGGGGGTCTCCGATACTTTCCACAAGAGATTTATCAATCTCCGTATCCTCTCCTTCCATAACAAACTCTACAGGTTTATTAAATTTCTTTGAGAGCTCACGCACCAACCGGGCCATTTTCTGAAACGTTGGGCGAATACTCACCATGCGAAGAGACATGGAAAGCTCCTGCACTTGACGCATAATACGATCTGCATGGGTTATCTTCTTTGTTAATGCAGGCAATTCTGCGTCCGCCACCTGAGAATCGGCAAACACCATAGATTGTGCAATAACAGCTTCTCCAATGGATGCGATAAGCGAATCAAGACGATCTACAGGTACACGGATTGTCTCTGACACAGCTGTCTTTTTCCTCCCTGAAGCAACACTACTTTTTTCGGCAGTAGTGGGTACACGGTCGTTTTCTGTCTTCGGTCGAACCGATGAGATATGTTCAGAGGTCTCTTCAGAGTCTGGAGAAGGGGATTCATCTATTTCAGAAGTACCATGAGAATTCTCACGGTTCTCTTGTTCTAAGGTGTTCTCCGTGTGAGGGGGAGAAGAAACGGTACCGTCCTGTTCTTCCCCACGGGCATCCGAGGTATTCTCATGAGAAAGAAAGGCGGAAAGATGCTCCATAAATTCTTCGTATTTTTCAGGAGCAGTGTACTCACCACTCTGCAATCCCTTTTCAATATGCTCAAGAAATATTTGGAGTTGTGAAATGCCGCCCAAAAGCAAATCGGTAAAGGAGTCATCACATTGACGTGTCCCCTCACGAATACCGCTCATGGCATCTTCAAGACCGTGAGCAAGCTCTTGAACCGGGGTAAAATAGAGAAACCCCGCCACCCCTTTAATTGTGTGAAAACAGCGAAAAACCGTATCAATACGCTCAAGATCTTCTTCAGCACAGCTCCCGAGAGAAAGAACTTCTCCCTCAGCTTTCTCCAAATGCTCCCGTGATTCCTCAATAAATCCAACAATTAAGTCGTGATCTCCGGAAAGAGGGTAGGCCGAGTCATCCCTTTGATCAGAAGCAGTAGTTGGCACATCCTCTTGCAGCTCTTCATCAGAAGAGGTCGTGCCCTGATCAATCTCATAAAAGCTCAACAGCTTATCTCGTTCATGAGTATAAACGTGTACCTCTTCTTTACTCTTTTCGAGCTTTCGATTAATCTGGCGCAAAAAATCAAGGAGGGTGTAAAGGGCATCTGTGGAAACCTCTTGAGAAAATCGATCAAGGACATCTTCTATCCGGTGAAGTAAATCAGCAAAATACTGTAATCCTAAGACACCAAACTCACCTTTCCAGGTATGTATAAGACCACGAATTTCTCCAAGATCAGCCCCACTGTTCTCATACTCATACACAGCAGACTCAAATGTGTCCAAGGCATCTTTTTGCGCCATGATAAACTGATACAAGAGATCCTGATTTTCTTCCGGAATATCAACAACATCATAGGAAAACCCCTCGGCGGAGGGATTGCTTTGATCAGCCACTTCAAAGAGAGCGGCCGTTTCCTCATCGCTAATTTCCTCAAATATCCCCTCTTCCAAAAGTTCAAACTTCTCTTTATACAGCAAGTACACCCGAAAGAGCGTCTCTGTATCAAAGTCTGGATTATGCTCTATCTCATTTTCCACAGCCATGAGAGGAGCATGGTACGATGGAAGCTCAAAATCCATAAATGCAGTAGAAAAAACGAAAGAATTTCCTGCACCCGTTTTACCGCCTCCGTATCGGAGAGATCCAGGTCAAAACTACGCTCAGCCAAGAGCTCAAGGCGATCGCGATGTTTTTTTACAAAACTATACACAGGACTTTGCACTTCACTACCTTCGGAAGAGACAGGCTCTTCTGCACTCGCATCATCCCGAACTTCTTTTGAAGATTCAGGGACACCTCCCAGAGATTCAAAAAGATCCTCAACCCCGCGGAAAAGCATCGTCCATGCACGTTCAGAAGAACTATCATCCTTCTGCGTGAGAGCAAATAAATTGCGAAAACGCTCCACCTTGCTGTAATAGGCTGCAGGTGCCCCGGAAATACCATCAAGTTCCTCTAGACATTCCATAATTGTATCGACGGCGATATCTTGCCCGGCAAGTTTTTCTCGTAAAAGGCCATGAAGATTTGATAAGGATGCAACAATTGCTGTATGGTGCTGTGACATGGTTTCCACCCGCATCTTAAAATGTTTTTAGCATAGTATGACTTATTATTTTTCTCTTGCAATGATAATTCCCCATTCGTCGAAAGAAAGACGCATTCAGCATATCATATTCGCCACAGTAAAAATTCCTTCTGAAGGGGCTTACTTTTTCTTCTCTCCGTATCACCTCAAACGCGTCATAACGTATATTACCGGGTAAATTTATCTTTCTTTGAACCAAAGGAATGTACCACTCATGGGGGAAAACAATTACAACGCCGAAAATATAAAGAGCCTGAAGGGGCTTGAGGCAGTTCGCAAGCGACCTGCCATGTACATCGGTAGCACCAGTAGTGCCGGCTTACACCATCTTGTTTATGAAATTGTGGACAACTCCATTGATGAGGCCCTTGCTGGATATTGTGATACAATTGATGTAACAATACACCGGGATAATTCAATTACCATACAGGACAATGGCCGCGGTATTCCTGTGGATTACCACGAAGAGGAGGGCATGTCCGCCCTTGAACTGGTGGTGTGTACACTCCACGCAGGTGGTAAATTTGACAATTCAAACTACAAGGTGTCCGGTGGTCTGCACGGGGTTGGTGTTTCCTGTGTGAACGCTCTTTCGGCTAAATTCTATGCCGAGGTTTATCGTAACGGTACGATATATGCCATGCATTTTGTGCGCGGTGAAAAAACCGAAGAATTACAAGAGATTGGCACAACTGATAAAACAGGAACAATCATCACCTTTACCCCCGATCATGAAATATTTGAAACCCTTGAGTACAGTTTCGATATCCTTAGCCAACGTCTGCGTGAACTTGCCTTCCTCAACAAGGGTATTACCATCAACCTTTTTGATGAACGTGAAGCTGACAAGGAGCATCACTTCTCCTATCCGGGTGGGCTTGTCTCATTTATCGAATACCTCGATGAAAACAAGCATCCTCTACACGAAGAACCCGTTCATTTTATCTATACGGGGAAGGATGACGCTGGTGAAGACTTAGAAATAGAAGTGGCATTTCAGTATAATGATACCTATAAAGAAAACATCTTTAGTTTTGCTAACAATATTAACACCCGCGAAGGTGGTACGCACCTCACGGGGTTTCGCCAAGGACTGACTCGAGCTCTTACGAAATACATTGATGATAATGGACTTCTCAAAACAAAGAATATTAAGATAAGCGGTGAAGATCTTCGTGAAGGCATGACTGCGGTTATCAGCGTTAAGCTTACGGACCCGCAATTTGAAGGGCAGACAAAACAGAAACTTGGAAATTCAGGTGTCACAAAACTTGTTGCGCAGAATGTTCGGGAAAACCTTGTTACCTACCTTGAAGAAAACCCGCAGATCGCAAAGAAGATCGTTGAAAAAAGTATAAACTCTGCCGTAGCCCGTGAAGCTGCACGAAAAGCACGACAACTGGCTCGACGAAAGAGTGTCATGGATGGTGGTGGCCTTCCGGGTAAACTTGCAGACTGCTCTGAAAAAGACCCGGCGAAATCTGAAATTTTTATTGTTGAGGGTGATTCTGCAGGCGGGTCAGCAAAATCAGGACGCTCCCGTGAAACTCAGGCCATTCTTCCTCTTAAAGGAAAGATTATCAACGTTGAAAAAGCACGACCGGATAAGGTTATTGCCAACGACGAAATACAGGCCATGATACAAGCCTTTGGCACGGGGTTTGGTGAAGATTTTAACATGAGCAAATTACGCTATCATAAGATTATTATCATGGCTGATGCTGACGTTGATGGAGCCCACATTAGTACCCTCCTGCTCACCTTTTTCTTCAGACACATGCCAGAGCTCATTGAAAGCGGCTATGTGTACAAAAGTTGCCCGCCTCTCTATAAAGCAAAGGCCGGAAAAAAGGAAGAGTTCCTCTTTAATGATGCTGCCCTTGAAGAGTTTAAACAACGTCACCCAAATCAAAAGGTAACGTATCAACGCTTTAAAGGCTTGGGGGAAATGAATCCAGATCAATTGGCCACCACAACCATGAATCCGGAGACACGAAAGGTTCTCCAAGTTCGTTTGGAAGATGTGGTAGAAGCTGATAGAATCTTCACCATGCTCATGGGGGAAGAAGTTCCGCCTCGACGAAAATTTATTGAAGACAATGCCAAGAAGGTGAGTAACTTAGATATATAACCATGGCCAAAGAAAAACCATACTTCTAACAAACGATGATGGATACGCTGCAGAGGGCATTCAAGAACTTTTTTCAACCCTTTCAGAGTCATATATAGCGCATATTATTGCTCCGGAAAAAGAACAGAGCGGGAAAAGTCATAGCTTTACCTATCGGGAAGGCGTGGCCTATACCACTACAGATGCCGGGTATATTGTGCAGGGGACTCCTGCAGATTGTGTCAAGATCGGCTTGGCAACTCTCCTCGATGAACCGCCTGACCTCGTTATCTCTGGAATCAACCACGGAAGCAATCTTGGCATTGCGGGCTTTTATTCCGGTACTGTCGGTGCGGCTCGTGAGGGGGTGTTTTGGCGCATTCCGGCCATCGCAATATCCGCCCCTTCAAAGGGAGCTGCCTCAATGAAAAGTCTTGCAAAACGGGCTCATCAATTAATCATGACCCTTGATGCACAGGGGTTGCTCCGTCCACGAAGCCGGCATCTGTACAACATCAACTTTCCCAGTGCAAAAACAGATCAAAATCAGTGGAAATTTTGCCGTCAGAGTCTTGCCTACTATAACGACAGTTACGAAACAAAAGATCATATGGGAGTTCCTCTGCACTTTGTGACAGGAAAAATGGTTGAAATTGAAGAGGATATTTCCTATGATATTCGGGCCAATGCCTGCGGATATACCACAGTTACACCACTTACCATTGATGCAACCTGCATGGACACCATCAATGCTACAGCTACTATTAATTTGCATAATTCCTTTGACAAGGAGACTACATGAGTGATCATCTCAATGATTCGTATCTTCTCATTGAAGATGAAATGAAACGGTCCTATCTTGACTACTCCATGAGTATGATAACTTCACGGGCATTACCCGATGTGCGGGACGGGTTAAAACCAGTGCACCGTCGCGTACTCTTTGCCATGGGAGAACTGAACCTTTCTCATACACGAAGTTATAAGAAAAGTGCCCGTGTTGTTGGTGACGTTATCGGTAAATATCACCCCCATGGTGACAGTGCTGTATACGACACCCTTGTACGTATGGCCCAAGATTTCTCGCTTCGCTACCCCCTCGTAGATGGCCAGGGAAACTTTGGCTCCATTGATGGCGACTCTGCTGCCGCAATGCGGTATACCGAGTGTCGTCTCACAAAAAGTGCTGAAGATATGCTTGATGATTTGGAGAAAGACACCTGCGATTTTCAAGCCAATTATGATGAATCAACGGAAGAGCCTAAGGTGTTGCCTGCAAAGGTCCCGCAACTTCTCCTCAATGGTTCTACGGGGATTGCCGTTGGTATGGCGACAAACATGGCTCCCCATAACTACCTGGAACTTCGCTCGGCTATCCAGCAATATATTAAGGACCCCGATATTGATATCGAGGATCTTATCAGAACTGTTCCCGGCCCAGATTTTCCCACGGGTGGTATTATTTATGGGCGAAAAGGAATTTATGATGCCTATAAGACAGGTCGGGGGAAAGTATTAATGCGCGCTCGCGCAGAGGTTGAAGAAAGTGGTGGCCGTGAGCAGATTATTATCACGGAAATCCCCTACATGGTCAATAAAACAACCATGCTTGAAAAGATTGTTGAGCAAGTACGCAATGGTAAAATTGACGGCATATCCTTTGTACGTGATGAGTCAGACCGAAAGGGAATGCGCATCGTTATCGGTATCAAAAAAGACTCCTTTGGAGATATCGTTCTCAATAAACTCTACAAATATACGCAGCTTCAGAGCACCTTCGGTATTAACAATCTTGCCCTTGTAGATGGCCAACCGCAACTTTTAAATCTTAAAGAACTAATATCTCATTTCGTAAAACATCGTTTTTCTGTGATTACCCGTCGTACCGAATTTGAGTTAAGAAAGGCTGAAGCCCGCGCCCACATACTTGAGGGATTACTGGTAGCGGTAGATAACATTGATGAGATTGTCAAGATCATTCGCGGTTCTGACAACGATGAGCAAGCACAACAATCTCTCATGGACCGGTTTTCTCTTACAGAAATTCAGTCGAAGGCAATATTGGACATGCGCCTTCGCCGACTTACGGGACTTCAGCGCCTTGAACTTGAAGAGGAATTCAAAAAACTTCAAGAACAAATTGCGGATCTTAAAGATATATTGGCAAATGAGTCCCGTGTGTATGCTATTATCTCAGACGACTTGGATACCCTTGCTGAGCATAAGGAATACCGTGGTGCACGAAAAACATCCATTGTTGATTCTACGGCAGAAGTATCCTTGGAAGATATGATTCCCGATGAGGACATGGTTATTACCATGAGCCATGAAGGGTATGTAAAACGAACATCTGCCAAAACCTACCGCACACAGGGACGAGGCGGACGTGGGGTAAAAGGGATGGATTCAAAAGATTCCGATTTTATCGAAACAATGTTTGTTGCCTCTGCTCATTCGAATCTCCTGTTCTTTACGAATTTCGGACGATGTTATTCCATCAAAGTCTATGCAATTCCTGAAACAGGACGCCAATCGAAGGGACGCCCCTTGGTGAATATTATTGATTTTCTGCCCGATGAGAAAATAGCTGCGTGTATCCCCGTAAAAGAATTTACCGAGGAACACTATATTGTTCAAACAACGCAAAAAGGAACAATTAATAAACAGAGTCTTGGTGCCTATGCGAAAATCAGACGAACTGGTATTAACTCCGTAAATATGGATGAGGATGATCGTCTGGTATCAGTATCCCTTTGTACCAATGACGCGTATATTGTCATAGCAACCCTCCAGGGGAAAGCCATACGTGTTTCAGCAGAGACGGTTCGGCCCCTTGGGCGCAATACCCGTGGCGTACGCGGTATCAGCCTCCGTGAAGGAGATCATGTTATCGGTACCGTAACCCTCACGTCGGAAGAGCAGGAAATTCTTACGGTAACGGAAAATGGTTTTGGCAAACGCACGGCCCTCTCCGAGTATCGTGTTACTAATCGTGGTGGTGTCGGCATTATTAATATCAAACAGAGCCCACGTAATGGCAGTGTGGTGAGTGTCATGGCCCCTGATCCAGAGGGTGACATTCTTATTATCACACGGAAGGGTATTATTATCCGTACGGAAGTAGCTCATATTAGTACTACCGGACGTAATACCCTAGGGGTAAAATTGATTAATCTAGCTGAAGATGACGCTGTAATTGATGTAACGTCCTGTACAAAGGAAGAAGAAGACTCATCTGGAGACGACTCCCTCAATACAGAGGAAACACCCGTTACAGAAGAATAAAGAGAAATACCGGGGAGGAAACACACTCCCCGGACTCATTTTCACTACTCATATTTTCTAAAGCCTCCAAGATATTTTTTCTTTTTGTTGCCTCATCTTGCAAAAAATCGTAGGATTTACAGAGAAAAGGGGGACATCATGAAGATATGTATAATTGATGATTCTGAAGAGATCACCGACCTTTTACGTGACTATTTGGCTGTTTCAGATATAGACTGTACCGTCGACACATATAACAATCCTGAAGAAGCAATCAAATATCTCAAGGGGTGTCACGACACGGATATCCTCATAACAGATATGCACATGGGTAAAGTATCCGGATTAGATGTAATCAAAGCGACAGGACAGAGGGCCATAAAGATGGTTATCTCAGGGAATATCTCGGAAACAGAAATTCTGCACCTTGAAACGATGAATATAAAGTTTTATGATAAACCAATCAATATCAAAGAGTTATTGAACGACATCAGCCATACTGGAATCACCTAGAGAAGTGGCGCAAGATAAGCACCAGTTGCCGATTCAGCACATGCAGCAATGTCTTCGGGAGTACCAGAACATACGATGCTCCCCCCCTTTTCACCCCCCTCAGGGCCAATATCAATAATATGATCTGCGCATTTTATCACATCAAGATTATGTTCGATGATAATAACGGTATTTCCTTTTTCAACCAAAGCCTGGAGCACAGCCAGGAGAAGACGGATATCTTCAAAATGAAGCCCCGTGGTTGGTTCATCAAGTATGTAGAGAGTCTTTCCCGTAGAAACCTTGGTTAACTCTGCCGCAAGCTTTATGCGCTGGGCCTCACCTCCCGATAAGGTTGTTGCTGGTTGACCAAGATGGATATAGCCAAGGCCAACCCGCTCGAGCACCTCCAAGCGTCGATAAATAAGCGGCTGTGCTTCAAAAAAAGACAAGGCTTCTTCCACGGTCATCTCCAGCACATCGGCGATGGATTTTCCCTTATACTGTACCATTAATGTTTCACGATTATACCGTTTCCCATGACACACCTCGCACTCAACAAAGACGTCGGGAAGAAAATTCATTTCTATGCGCATTACACCATCACCCTTACACGCTTCGCATCGTCCACCCTTTACATTAAAGCTGAAACGCCCCTTGGTAAACCCGCGCATTTTTGATTCCGGCAGCTGGGCGAAAAGATCTCGAATATAATCAAAGATCTTTGTATACGTAGCGGGGTTTGAACGAGGAGTACGCCCAATGGGTGATTGGTCGATATCAATGACCTTATCGATATGCTCAACCCCCTCTATCCGTTCGTATGAAAGGGGAGTTACCTTTGCTTTGGATACCTCCCGCGCTAACAACGGATAGAGGGTTTGGTTCACAAGAGTACTTTTTCCCGATCCTGATATACCCGTGACGCAGGTTAATACCCCAAGAGGAAATGAAGCGGTAATGTGTTTCAAGTTATTACCCTGAGCGCCGTAAACAGTAAGCTTCTTGTCAGAAAAGCTCCGCCGTGTAACCGGCAGAGAAATAGCACGTTTACCGGAAAGATACGCACCGGTGAGCGATGCTTCCACCGTCATAACAGTGCTGGGGGTTCCCGCCGCAACGACCTCTCCCCCATGGATTCCTGCACGAGGCCCAATATCGATGAGCCAATCAGCCCGCTCCAGAGTCTCTTGATCATGTTCAATAACAATAAGCGTATTGCCAAGATCACGGAGAGCAAAAAGGGTCGCAAGAAGCTTTGAATTATCCCGAGGATGCAAACCGATACTCGGCTCATCTAAAATATAGGTTACCCCCGTGAGACGAGAACCAATCTGAGTTGCCAGGCGAATACGTTGTGCTTCTCCTCCAGAAAGGGTCTGAGCCATACGGTTGAGAGATAAATACTCCAACCCTACATTCAAGAGGAAATCAAGGCGCGAATGAATCTCCCGAAGAATCTGCCGGGAAATATGCTCCTCCTTCGGAGAAAGCTCTAGGGTTGTAAAAAACTCCTTTACTCGACGAATGGTATATGAAGAGAGTGTTCCTATATCTATTCCCCCAACAAAGACAGAAAGACTCTCCTTTGATAAACGCTTTCCCTGACATGTTGGACAGGTTTTACTACTCATGTATGACTCAATCCATGAACGAATAAATTCAGACTCTGTTTCTTTATATCGTCGTAGAAGATTGGGGACAACCCCTTCGTAAGGCTTTCGATGCCCCTTCAAGGGCACTTCACGTCCCTTATTGCCAAATAAGATTAGTTCCTGCTCTTTCTTTGATAGCTCTTTCCACGGAACTGTCATATCAATATCAAAAACTGTACAGAGCCGTTTTAAAAGCCTGCGGCTCCAGAGAGTATGTTTCTTGGCACCTCTCCAAGGATCGATGGCTCCCCGGGAAAGACTCACCGTATCCCGCGGTACTACCAAAGAAGGATCCACCTCCATAATTCTTCCAAGACCGTTGCATTTTGGACACGCCCCGAAGGGAGAGTTAAATGAAAAGTTTCGTGGCTCAATACTCTCAAAGCTCACAGAACAATCAGGACAGGCAAGTTTTTCAGAAAAGACCATGCGTGATCGATCATCGGTAGGAAAATCAATATATACAGAATTATTACAACTCAAGGAAAGGGCCGTCTCTAAGGAATCAGTAAGGCGCCGTGCTACCCCCTCCTTTACCACGAGACGATCTATCACAACAAAAATTGAGTGTTTACGATTCTTTTCCAAACTCACAGATTCATCGAGAAGAAAGGATGTATCATCAACAAGAACGCGAAGAAACCCCTCTTTACGTAGTTCTTCAAAAACCTCACGGTGTTCGCCTTTTTTTCCTAATACCGCAGGAGCAAGCAATTGAAATTTCGTCCCGTCAGAAAAATCCATGAGTTTGTCACAGATCTCTTGCACGGTTTGACTTTGCAGAATTTTCCCGCAGGAATAACAGTGTGGGATTCCAATTGAGGAGTAAAGTAAGCGAAGATAGTCGTGAATTTCCGTAATGGTCGCGACGGTTGATCGGGGGTTGTGCCCCGTTGTTTTCTGCTCAATAGATATTGCCGGAGAAAGTCCTTCAATCGATTGCACATCCGGTTTTTCCCGTAGTCCAAGAAACTGGCGCGCATAGGATGAAAGGGACTCAACATATCTTCGCTGTCCCTCAGAATACAGCGTATCAAAGGCCAGAGATGACTTCCCAGAGCCGGAAAGCCCCGAAATAACTGTTAAGGAATCGCGTGGGATTGTAACAGACACATTTTTTAGATTGTGTTCATTAGCCCCAATTATTTCAATATTTTTATTCATGAATACCCATACACATTTGACAATCCGTCCATATCATGTTAAAATACATCATGGACATCGTGGAATTGATAAATCAGCATGGACATACCATTGCACAAAGACTATATTTATAAGAGTTTGAATTGGTGAGAGATAAGAGAGGTTCTATTGCATTATACAATACTATTAATAGACGATGAAAAAACAATACGCTCTTTCTTGAGTCGCTTTTTTGAAACTCAAAACTACACCTACTCCCTTGCCGAATCAGGAGAATGTGCCCTTGAACTTATGAGTAATCATTCCTATGATCTTGTGATTATGGATATGCACTTGGAGGATTTTCATGGAGCAGAGCTCTTTCCACACATTCGTGACAAACAGCCGCGAATTCCTGTTCTTATCACAAGTGGATACACGGAAGAACGGGATCTTGCATCGATTCTTCAAGATGAGAATACGAAATATCTTTCAAAGCCATTCCGCCTTACAGATATAAAACACCATATCACAAATCTCCTCTCATAAAAAAAGGGAGCATATAGATGCTCCCTCGTTCAATCGATATAAAATACCGTCGAAACTACGACTCATCCACCGGATAATATCCTTCCTTTGTATGTACCTCACGGCCAGACAAGGGCGGATTAAACGCACAGATAAGGCGCATTTCTTCTTCTGCACGCAGATAGTGTTTCTCATGCCCATTTAAGAGATACAGAGTACCATCTTCAATAGGATGTACCTTTCCCGTTGTAAGATCTTCAATTTCACCCTTCCCACCAACGCAATATACAGCTTCTAGATGGTTTTTATACCAGATATATGTTTCAGTTCCGGCGTGTATCAGGGTGTCATGAAAGGAAAACCCCATACCGTCATCCTTTAAAGAAAGGCGACGGCTGGTCCAATTTCCATTTGGTGCTTTTACTTCACGCTCTGTACCAAGCACATCTTCCTGGAGTCGACGAACAATCATTACGCCTCCCCGCCAACAAGCTCAGATAGTGATTTTTCCATAATATCAAGACCTTCATTCAAGAGCTCATCAGAAATGGTGAGAGCTGGAAGAAGCTTTAATACATCGTCTTTCGATCCACAGGTTTCGGTAATCAGATTGTGCGAAAAGTTGATCTTTGAAAATGTTCCCGCATCTGCAGGGTTCTTCATCTCAATACCCCATACCATACCACGACCACGAATTTCTGCAATATGTTCAGGGTATTTGTCAGCCATTTTCTGTAAACGAGAACGCATCAACTCACCCTTGCGGAAAATCTCTTTCTCAAAGGAATCATCAGCCCAATACTCTTGGAGCAATTGTACCGATGCAGCAAAGGCCAGGTTGTTTCCGCGGAACGTACCGGTATGCTGTCCGGGTTCCCACTTATCTAAGTCTGGGCGGAACAGAAGTAGGGCCATGGGGAGTCCTCCCCCGAGAGATTTTGAAAGACACACCATATCCGGTACAATACCAGCTTCTTCAAAGCTAAAAAACTTTCCCGTACGTCCATTTCCAACTTGAATATCGTCAATAATAAGAAGTATTTCATACTTCCGGCACAACTTCTCAAGCTTTTGGAGCCACTCTGTACTTGCAACCTTGATCCCACCTTCACCCTGTACTGTTTCAACAATAACTGCTGCAGGGGTATCAAGACCACTACCAGAGTCTTCAAGATAGCGTTCAAACACACGTAAGGTATCCATATCACCTAAAAAACCATCAAAGGGCATGTGACTCACACTACCTCGGTTATCATACGATTCATCACGATAGGACTCATTTCCCGTAACCGCAAGAGCCCCCATGGTATGACCATGATAGCCGTTGGTAAAAGCAACAATAGTGGAACGTCCCGTGGCAATACGAGCAAGCTTCATAGCAGTTTCCGTAGCATTGGTACCCGTGGGACCGGTAAATTGAAACTTATATTCAAGATTACGCGGCTCTAAGATAAGAGAGTTAAAGGTTTCCATAAAGGAACGCTTTACCTTCGTTGCCTTATCAAGACCATGTACAACCCGCTTTTCCGTAAGATGCTCAATCATGGCAGCAGTTGCTTTTTCGGGGTTGTGACCATAATTCAGTGTACCTGCACCGGCAAAGAAATCCAGATATGTTTTTCCATCTTCATCAACCATTTGAGAACCTTCCGCCGTATCAAATACAACGGGAAAAGAGCGGATATATCCGCGAACTTCTGACTCAAGGGTATTAAAAATTTCCATAATAAAATCCTTATGTAAAGGGTTAGAATTCAATTAAAATAAATTACAGTTGTATTGTGTATAAATCCTCTGCCTCATGATCACCTGCACCAAAATCAGATGCCGTAAGAAAGGGCTCTTTTGAGATTGAAGCATTTTTTGCCGCCGCATACTTTTTAAACACTGCCTGAGACGCCGTGTTCGAAGCGGTAATAGTGGTTTCTATGGCAGCAATATCCTTTGATTGCGAAGAAACAATCCAATCGAGCATTTTCCCCGCAAGCCCCTTTCCACGAGCAGCAGAAGATACGGCAACTTGCCACACAAAAAGTGTTTGCGGCGCTTCTGGGCGAAAATACGCTGATATATACCCACATATTTCTCCGTCCAACTCTGCAATAACGGAGGTCGCGGCAAAATCACGACACATCATATAGTAGTAATAGGTGGTATTGAGATCCAAAGGTGGGCACGCTTCTATTAGACGAGCCACGGAAAGACCGTCGGAAAATTCCGGCTGACGATAGGTGATAGTGGCATCAAGTCCCATCATATACTCCTTCGTATAAAAGGTATCAAAGATTGTTGTAGTATAGTAAATTCTATGTGCGTTCTGTTTGACGTACTGAGGAAATACAGCCAAGGCATATTTTGAGAAGTTTTACGAAAAGTACGTTCCAAATAGATACGGTGTATCCCGGAATAAGTTAGGTTGTGCTAAATATATATTGTTTTCATGGCTGAATCAAGGGGTAAGAGAAAAGAGGATGGAGAGCAACTCTCCATCCAAAGGTGTTTTATTCCTGAACTTCAGGAAGAACGTGACGAAGATGTAACTCGTGCAACTGCTCTTCACTTACAGGGGCAGGAGCCTGCATCAGCAAGTCTTCTGCACGCTGATTCATGGGAAAGGCAATCACTTCACGAATATTTTCTTCTCCAGCAAGAAGCATGACCATACGATCTACACCGGGAGCAATACCGCCATGGGGAGGAGCTCCGTAGGTAAAGGCTTTTAGCATACCCCCAAACTCCTGCTCCACCACCTCCGGTCCATACCCGGCAATCTCAAAGGCCTTGTACATAATCCGGGGTTGATGATTTCGAATTGCGCCAGAAGAAAGTTCCACACCGTTACACACGATATCATATTGATAGGCAAGAATATCGAGGGGATCCTGCTCTTCAAGAGCCTTCATCCCCCCCTGGGGCATAGAAAAGGGATTATGAGAAAATTCAATGGCCTTCGTTTCTTTATTAGACTCATACATAGGAAAATCAACAATCCAGCAGAACCGATAAACCCCTTCTTCCAGAAGAGAAAGGTCTTCTCCAAGCTTCGTACGTAATTTCCCTGCAATGTCTGCTGCAACATCTACCTCATCGCATACGAAAAATACCACATCTCCTGTTTCGACATCACAGGCAGATTCAATAGCATTTACTGTTTCCGTATCAAGGAATTTCAGAATGGGCCCCTTTATCTCTTCCTCTTTCCACGTGAGATAGGCAAGCCCCTTTGAACCAAGGGAATCCTGAGCATGTTTTACTAATTTATCAAAGAAACTCCGTGGCTTCTGAGCAATATTCTTCACCGGAATCGCGCGGACAACAGCACCATTCTGTACTGCCGTGGCAAAGGCCTTAAAGCCAGATTCTGCAAAGATATCCGAAGTATCGCGAATAATTATGGGGTTACGCAGGTCAGGCTTGTCCGTCCCATACTTCAACATCGCCTCTCGGTAGGGTATCCGCGTAAAGGGCGCTGTGTCAGCTTTATGTTTCCCGAATGTTGCAAAGGTGTCGGAAAGCACTCGTTCCATCACACCGAATACATCTTCTTGATCTGCAAAGGCCATTTCCATATCTAGCTGATAAAACTCACCGGGAGAGCGATCTGCACGCGCATCTTCATCACGAAAACACGGAGCAATCTGGAAATACTTATCAAACCCCGATGCCATAAGAAGTTGTTTATACTGTTGCGGGGCCTGCGGGAGTGCGTAGAATGTTCCGGGATGAACCCGGGATGGAACAAGGTAGTCTCGTGCACCCTCCGGAGATGAGCCCGTAAGAATTGGGGTTTGAATCTCCATAAACCCTTCTTTGGTCATCTGATCACGCAAATGCGAGATTACGCGAGAACGCAAGACAATATTTGAATGCACAGACTCCCTTCGCAAATCTAAATACCGATACCGCAAACGCTGATCCTCAGGGGTTTCTTTTTCAGGAAACACAGGAAATGGCAGAGGAGCACACTCCCCCAATACCTCATAGGTTTTCACCACAACTTCAATCTCCCCGGTGTGCATATCGGGATTCACATTATCATCGCTGCGTGCAGCCACTTCTCCGGAAAACTGAACAACCGTTTCCTTTTGTAAATGACCGATTTCATATTGATGGGGATTATCCGGATATATAACCACCTGCGTTATACCGTAATGATCGCGAAGATCAATAAAGAGAACACCGCCATGATCACGGCGATTGTTGATCCATCCGGAGAGTGTGACCTCGTGCCCAACGGAGGATGCGGTGAGTTCATTACAGGTATGCGTTCGAAAAGTATTCGGCATTTTTAATCCTTATTTTTATAGTACTCTGACCGCATAAAATACGTTTTTACGGACTTCCATGGGACAAAAAAATTTTCAAAACAGAGGGGCAAGATTATGTGGAATACTGGGCAAGATATGTATCCATGGAGAATTTTCGTTTCAAGCCGGCGGCATTCATATACCGAACGTTTCCATAGAGTTTTCGTTCCTGCCATGGCCGATCATGCCGCCCGAAACACCATGCAACCCCCGTATATGTATTGGGATCGTATCCATCAAGAGCATAGGTGTTCTGCAAAGACAAGGCCCGTGAAAAGGCCTCCTCAGGAGTAGAGCTCCATGCAAGAAGACATTTTCCCCAATACATACGCATATAATTATGCATGAGACCGGTCTTTCGCATCTGCCTTTGTGCTGCATTCCAGTATACATCAGCAGTTTTCCCCTGTTCTAAATCAGAATAGTCATAGATATGTTCCCGCCGATCTGTACCATGTGTTGCCAAACTCCTGCGTGCCCACGCCGGGACAGCCTCCTCGTATTGATCATAGCCGGGGGTGTAGTGAACAAAATTATAGGCAAGCTCACGACGAACAAAAAACTGTTCTATAAAGGCATCCTTGGCAGCCATGGGAGCCGTGGCGGCACACACGGCATGGTAGATAGTTACCGGTGAAATATGTCCAAAATGAAGATAGGGGCTTATATTCGATGTTACGGCTTTACTCGGGTCACGAGCATCTTTATGATAGACAGGAAGATGCGTGGTAAGAAAATAATCCAGTTGAGCACGGGCCGCGCTTTCACCACCGGTAATCCATAAAGTAGCTGCCAAAGGATGGTGCTGCTTTTCAGAAACAATCCCCGTAATAGCTTTTATCTGGGCAGATGAAAGAGGTTTTGTAGAGAAAGAAGACATACACTCTTCAAGAAAGTGCTCCTTCTGCGCATGCAACTTTTTTCGTATGGTCCATGCCATATACTCCTGCTTCTCAGACGCCTCCTGAATCGGCACAATCACATTGGAATCGACCCGATCAATTGATACATTACACTGGGATGCCACCTGTTGCTGCAATGCCTCAGTACACCGTCCATAGGGATAATCCATGACAACCAAATCGGCCCGCTCTGCCAGGGCCGTCAGCTCTCTGCACGAAGCCCTGTCTCTGAGGATAGCATAAATACTCTTCTCACAAAGGGCCGTGAATACTTCACGGGCGCCCTCAAGAAAAAAGGGGTACTGACAGAGAGAAATCTCATCTTCTACGGGAGCCATGTACACAACAAGGGGCAGAGAACAACTACGAGCATACTCCACGGCATGACACAGGGAGTAATTGTTCTTCAATCGAAAGGCATTTTGCATCCAGTACAAAACAAACCGATCTGCCGAGGGCACAGAGCATTCCCCCCGACGATATACGTCAATTCGTTGCGGATTCATCTTCCCTCCTGTGAGGAAAAGGTACTGCGTCTCTCAATTCATACAAAATACGTATAAGTTCCTGTCGTTGTACGGGTTTTTCCAGGATCATATCTAAATGAGTTTTTGCTGATGACGATATATGCCCTGCAGTCAGCCCAATCAGAATCACCGCATCTCCCGAGGATCCTTTTCGAATACGTGCAGCCGCTTCATATCCATCTATTCCCGACATTTGTATATCCATAAATATGCAACAGCACGGGTTGTCCCGATATACCTCCACGGCCCCCTCACCCGAAGAGGCAGCAAGGACGATTGTGTGCGGAAGGAGCTGTGCTAAAACAGATTTCAGGACCACACGATTTACCTTATTATCATCCACCACAAGAAACTGTTTCTTCGAATACCACTCCTGTATAGAAGAAAGGTGCTCTTCCCGGTGCGGTAGAGCGGAGGATGGTTCTGCCTGCGGCTTTCTTGGTGGTGCGATGATGCGCGCAAGGGCTTTTTCTGAAACAGGGGCAGTAAGGAAGTGGTCACAGCGATATTTTTTGAGAAGTGCCTCATTAGGCAGCGCCCCTGGGGGAAAGATAATCGCTCTAGACAACTCTCGTTCATACAAAACATGGCGCTCAATCCCCCGAAGAAAGGAACGGATATTCATGGGCAGGCTCTCAGAATCAACAAACACATGGGAAAAATGTTCTTCCTGAAGCAAGTGGATTGCACGCATGGGCGATTTTTCAAAAGAAAGAGGGATGGCATGGTTATTGCAAAATAAACGGATAGCAGGAGGTTTTTTCCCAACACACAGAACAGCTGGTTCATCCATGCATATTCTCGCTTCTCCATATTCACAGGGGAGGAAAAAATAGAAAGAACTCCCCTCCCCGGGGGTACTGCTCACGTTGATATCGCTTTTCATTCCTAGGAGGGTTTGTCGCACAATTGCAAGGCCCAGGCCAGTGCCCCCATAGCGCCGGGTCTTTGTAATATCTTCCTGCACAAAAGGATCAAAAACAGCCTTGTGTACATCCTTCGAGATACCACACCCGGTATCAGATACCACAAACTCGATAAGCCCCTTCCCCGCAGCTCCCTGCACGTTTCGAAGAGACAGGGTAATTCCTCCCTCAGAGGTGAATTTTATTGCATTTTCCAAGAGAGCACGCATCACTTTCCGAAGCTCTGTAGTATGAACCGCAATAGAAGGGGGCATCGATGAAGAAAGAGATACCGTAAGAGATAGTCCCTTTTCTTCACAGAGTGCAGATACGTCATCACAACATTCCTGAATAAATCTTTCAGGCACCACCCACTCCGTTGGTCCTAACTGCCCTTTTCCGCATAACCGTGAAAAATGAAGAACATCACTGATTACCGTATTGAGTAATTGAGCCGACTCCTGTAAATAGGACAAATAGGTACGCTGATCCTCTGTCAGAGAGGTTTTCTGGAGAAGATCGGCAAACCCCACAATACCACTCAGAGGGGTTCGAAACTCATGGGTCATATTTTCTAAGAAACTATTCTTTACCGAATTTGCTTGCTCCGCTTCTATTTTTGCAGAAATGATTTTCTTTTCATAGGCTCTCACCTTGGTTATATCCCGGAAAAAGAGTATCCCCTCATCCTGAAGAGTTTTGTACGCCCGAATTTCTACCCATATAATCTCTCCCGAAGCTTGACGAAGAGGTACCTCCTCAGAGATTTCTTCTTCCGGTTCACAGGTCTGAAAAGAAAGAAGGGGCGAATTTTCCAAGGTATCAGGAAGCACCTCCGCAAAGGAAATACCGTGGAGTTTCCGGCGGCCATACCCAGTAATTCTGCTCATTTCATGATTACAAACAATAAACCGTCCCTGAGCATCAACAACGGCAATCCCATAGGGTGCCTTTTCAATATAACTCCGCATCTGCGTTTCGGCACGGCGCAGTTCCTGGGTAATTTCCTTATCACGGGTAATATTATCCTTTACCGCAATATACCCCACCACTTCATCCTGTCGCAATATCGGCGATATTGTTGCTTTCTCCCAGTAGATCTCCCCGTTTTTCTTTTGGTTTTGAAATTCTCCCTGCCATGTTTGCCCCGATCCAATGGTCTTCCATAATAACTCATATTTTTTCCGCTCATCGGTCCGTTTTGCCTTTAAGAATCGGGGACTTTTCCCCTTCACTTCGGAAAAGGTATACCCCGTAAGGGTGGTAAAATAGGGGTTTACATATTCAATTCGCCCCTGCACATCCGTGATAATAATACTGGCATTACTCTGTTCAACAGCCTCATGAAGTTTATGCAGCTGATCTTGTACCGCCTTATATTCAGAGATATCACTGTGAATACCGGAAAAACGACGAGGCTTTCCCCGTGCATCCCGCACAACAACCCCCCGTGAGAGTATCCATGCATAGGATCCATCCCTGCGTTTCATCCGAAACTCCAGGGAAAAGCGGGACAAAGATCCCTGAAAATAGGCATTAATAGCCTGCTGTACCGTCGGTTGATCTGCTGGATGAACAAGATGTAAAAACCCAAGAAAGGTATTGGGAATTTCTTCCTCTGTATATCCCAGTATGGACTTCCACCGCGGAGAGAAATAGAACCTATTACTGGGGATTTTCCAATCCCACACCCCATCTTCTCGCGCTGCAATAGCGAGGCGAAGCAATTCCAGCTCTTCAGATTCCTCTGCATTCTCCAGGGTTTCACGACCATGGACACAAAAGACAAAGCGGTTTTCCGACAGGTGGGTCAGCGCTCCCTCATAGCCCCATGTTCCACCGGGGTATGGAAAGCTGCCTCCTCCAGCAGGAGCAGTGCTGAGACTTCGTAAGAACGACCAAAAATGGATTTCTGGGTCCCCATCTGCGGGGCACTCCTTTTCAGGAATACGGGGAAGATCAGGAAAATAGTCTGAAAACTGAGGTGTACAGAACTCACACCACACCCGCCCGTTCTCCACAGAAAAGACAATGGCAGGAAGGTTTAGTTCATCAAGGGATACCTCAGATGCGTTCAGGGCTGTCATAGCTTATTCCGAAAAAAAGAAATCACTCCCACAGAATACCATAAAAACGCAGGAGTGTAAAGCTTTTTCAGGGAGAACAGCCCCGATAGATCTTATGAACGAAACCGTTTTTTTCCACCATATTTTTTGAACGGTGGTTTTCCTCGTCGGGGTTTCCCACTTTTTGCACGAGTCACGAGAGATCGTTTTCCCCGAGCAATCTTTTGAAATGCACGCAATATGGTCTCAGCATCGTCAAAGGAAACAGTGACAAAGCAAAATTTATCAAAGAGAGTTACGTCGTCTATGCGAGGTGAAGGAACTCCGCTTGTTTCTGTGATAAAGGAAACAATGTCCGGTTTGGAATATCCTCCAACTTTTCCGCGGGCTATAAACAGGCGGGTTTTCCCCGACCGCTCAAGATCTTCCACGGGACGGCCACGTTTTTGCCGTGGAGCAACAATTTCCTCATACTTATCTTCATTGAGCTGTGCCTGAAAGGCATATTGCAACACCCCCGCGAGGACTTTTTCAGGCTCATTTTCTTGAAGCATTTGCCGTGCCCAGTCTTCATATTGTTCAGTATTGTCTTGGTCCTCCGAAAGAAACTTCTGAACAGCTCCTTCGATGTGCGCACGTTTTGCTTGAATAATATCATCAACTGCGGGAAGATCGCGTTTTTCTATATCACTCTTGGTAATCCGTTTAATAAAACCGAGTTTACGAAACTCTGAAGGAGTGATAAAGGTAATTGCCGTGCCTCTCTGCCCTGCCCGCCCCGTACGTCCAATACGGTGCACATAGGATTCCGGATCTTGTGGGATGGCAAAATTAATCACGTGGGTAATATTATGGACATCAATACCACGAGAGGCAACATCGGTCGCCACAAGAATGGTGAGACGCTTCTTTTTAAAGGCACGTAAAATATTTTCACGATGGCCTTGAGACATATCCCCGTGTAAGCCTGCGGCACTGTAGCCACGCTCGTTTAAACGATTCGCAACTTCATCAACCCCAACCTTGGTGCGACAAAACACAATGCCGAAAAACAGGGGTTCCATGTCAATAATTCGACAGAGGGCCTCAAACTTATCACGTTGATTAACTTCAAAATAAATCTGATCGGTTAAATGCTCCGTAACTTTTCTGCTAGTGGTTACATGATCGTATTCACCCATGTACTCTTCGGCAATTTTCTTTATTCGAGCAGGCATAGTGGCTGAAAAAAGAAGCACCCGTTTTGACGAATTTGTATGAGACAAGATGGTTTCAATATCATCGGCAAAGCCCATATTCAGCATTTCGTCAGCTTCATCAAGCACGAAAAAGCGAAGCTCATCAAGGGCAAGACTTCCCCGTTTAATATGGTCAATAACTCTTCCGGGAGTTCCCACAACAATGGAGACACCCTGTTTCAGTTTTTTTAACTGTAACCCCATGGACTGGCCACCGTAAATAGCAGCAATTGAGGTTGCCCGGCCAGTTTTAAAGGAATTCATTTCTTCACACACCTGCACCACCAATTCTCTGGTTGGAGCAAGAATAATCACCTGTGGTTTTTTCCGTCCCGGCTCTAATTTTTCGATTAAGGGAAGACCAAAGGCCGCGGTCTTTCCCGTTCCTGTCTGTGCTTGCGCAATAATGTCTTTTTCGTTTTTAATTACCAGGGGAATCGTAAGAGCCTGTACTTCCGTAGGCTCTTCAAAGCCCTTTCTCTCCAAGGCTTCCAAGGTTGTTTCAGAAAGCCCAAGGGCCTGAAATTTTTTCATCTACTCGTATCCTAACTACTTTAAAGAAGAGCATAAAATAGCTCATGCCGCATAAAGCAGGGATTTTTTTTGTAGCAGAGAGAAAGGTAATTTCTACCCCAACATGGTATTCATTAATTCATCCGTGCAGACAAAATCATGTAATTTTTCAATATTACCCCGTTCACTCAGAATAGTAAAAAACCCCTGTTTAATATCAGGAGCCAAAAAAAGTGCCCGTAGGAAGCATTCCCGATTCAAGGGCGTTTCTTTCATAAAATCGGCAAAGCCGGAACTGATGATATCCTGTCGAATTCTCTCATGGGTATCTTTTTGAAGATAACTCACGGCATAACTGGCAACACCTACTTGCAACCCGTGAAGTGACGGCTCATCACAGACACGATCATAGGCGTGGGAAACGAGGTGTTCTGAGCCACTGGCGGGACGGGAATTCCCCGCAATAATCATGGCAATGCCCGTCATGAGAAGGGAGCTGGCGATAATGCGCACATATTCCAGATCATCCATATTTTTATTTTCATAAAACGTAAAGGTATCAGCAGCATTCTGGCACACCGTTGCAGCAAAATCATTTACCACCTCTCCCGTATTTTTATAGGCTAATTTCCAATCGTAGATGGCTGTGGTTTTGCAAAAAAGATCTCCGATCCCGCCATAGAGAAATTTGCGGGGAGCACGCCGGATTGTTTCTGTATCAATGATAACCCCATAGGGAACTGTTGACTTCACGGTTTTACGTCGCCCGTCAACCACAAGAGAACTTGTGGGAGATGCAAAGGCATCATTGGATATCAACGTGGGAACACTCAGCAGGGGCACTTGATTGAGGAACGCAACATATTTGCAATAATCAATAACCGTCCCTCCCCCCAGGGCAACCACCACCTCACTTTCCGGAGGAAGTTTCTTTGCTGAGGCAAAGGCATTGTCAATATCATTTGTTTCAACGACCTCTTCATACAACACGCGAATTTCCGCCGACGCAAAGGAGATCTCCATGGTCTCTTGAAAAAACTCCTGGATACCGCCTCCCCAAAACAGAGAGATTTTGCGGAACCCTTCCTGTCGCAAATATTTTCCTAATTTTTGCAAGGCTCGCGGCTTTATACGAAGCAGAGATGGTACTTGTATCTCCATGGCAACTCCTCTCTACAAAGTTTCTGGAACAACTTCTCCCACCGAGGAATATATGGCATCGGGAGAGTAGGGAAAGAGGGCTAAATCTTCCTGAGAGGTTACCCCTGATAATACGAGGGCGGTATTCATTCCCGCCTCCATTCCCCCGAGAATATCCGTATCCATGCGATCACCGATCATCATGGTATCCGAGGTGTGCAAACCAAGTTTTTTCGTGGCAAGGGCCATCATGAGCGAATTTGGCTTCCCCACAATGTATGGAGCACGACCACATGCCGATTCAATACTTGCAAGAATTGCACCACACGCCGGTTCTACCCCATCTTCCGTGGGGTCAATCATATCCGGGTTTGTTCCGATAAACTTGGCACCACCACGAATCAAGCGCACCGCCGTTTTCATCATCTCATAGGAGAAATTCTGCGTTTTCCCCACAACTACATAGTCAGGATTACTTTCAGAAATAGAAAAGCCCACGTTGTATAACTCATTAATCAACCCACCGCCACCAATAACATATACCGTTGCCTGAGAGGTTTGCTGTTTGAGAAACATGGCCGTGGCCATGGCGCTGGTAATAAAGTTATGTTCCGAAAGATGCTTAATCCCCAGTTTCTCCATTTTCAAACGTAGATCAATGGGCGTCTGCTCAGAATTATTTGTGAGAAATAGAAACGGAATGTCGGCGGAAATCAGACGATCAACAAACTCCTGTGCCCCCGGAATAATACGTCCACCTCGATAGATCACCCCATCCATATCAGAAACGATACCTTTAATCATCCTCTTCCTCCGGTGAATTATCCTCTCTCTATAGTATATACTATGGCGGGAAACAAGAGATACGCCTAGACGAAAAAAAGAGCCCCTAAAATGCCACCAAGACCAATGATCCACACGGGGTTTATGCGCGACCGCACCAGGAAAAACAGAGCAAGAAGAAGCATGAAGAGAACAAGCTCAGGCACGCCCTCAATCACACGTCTGGAAAATGTCCATGCCGCAGAGGCAATCAAGGCAAGTACCCCAATTTCAATTCCCGCCATATAGTGAACAAGAGATGATACGCCCCCCTCTTTATTTTCCCGATGCGACAAAAGGGCAAGAAGAATGAGCTGGGAGGGAAGTAGCAATGCCACCGTGGCAATCACCGCGCCAGAGAAATGGCCCTGCGTATATCCGGTGAAGGTGGCAATATTCACCGCAATGGGGCCGGGAGTCATTTCGGAGATGGTAATAATATGGCTCATTTCGGAAAAGGTCAGCCACTGGTGCCGATCAACAACTTCTTTTTGGATAAGAGAAATTATGGCCATGCCTCCCCCGTAGGCAGAGAGCCCCATAAGGAAAAACGCCCCCACAAAAGATGTCCATGAGATCATGGCGAATCACCGTGAACCCCCGTACGCCCTAGGGGAACAAGAAAAAGACCTGCCAGGGTAAACAACACCACCAAGGGATGGATAGCGGTACCCATGAGCACAAGGGTTGCCCCCGCAAAGAGCAGTCCCCCTCGCCAGGAACGGATTTTTCTGTGTGCAAAGATGGAAATGGTATAGACCAGCAAGGCTCCCACAGCCAGGGCACCGCCTTGAAGAAAGCCCTGTATCAGCGGATATTCAAAGAAGGATACGGCATATATCGCCACCACCAGGATAATAGCGAACGGGGGGAGGACCGTTCCCACAACCGCGGAGAGTGCGCCGAAGAACCGACCATACCGCCACCCCTGAATACAGGCCATATTCACAATAATCGCTCCGGGGACAAGGGTTGCAAGGGTAAAGTCATCGTAAAAGGCGTCTTCGCTCATCCATTTTCGACGATGCACCAACTCAAATTTTAAAACCTCCGCCATGGCAATTCCTCCACCAAAGGAGAAAGCCCCCAGACGCAAAAAAATACAAAAAAGTGTGGTATGCCGTGGTTGCCCTACTCTCTGCTGCACAGAATCCCCGTATCAAAATAGCCCACCCTGCAATATACATTATTCAAGGGGCGGCACGGAGAAAATCTCCTCTCATGACGTGAAGCATTTCATGAGCGCTTCTATTCCATGCACACAAAGGGAACAAGCTGCTCTTGCACCGGTGTACGCTCATGAATATCAATATAAAATACGGGATAGGGTGGATTCTCTTTTACAATGAACAAGCGGGTGTTATGAACCTCCCATAGAGACGAGCCCCCACCCTCTTCCACGGTGTATGCCACGGGAATCCAAGGTGGCAAAAACCCAAGGGGAATAGCATAGGCTCCCTCAGGAGATTCCTCCTGGTACCAATGAAAGAGCGTATCGAAGGCAACATTCCGTGATACGGGCATAAAGATATCCTGAAGAAAGAGCAGTTGATCGACAAGATCCGCTGGTTCCCAGGGAAAGAGGGTTCCCCCATGCTCCTTCTGATTCGCAGAAAGATGGGAATAAAACCGACGAAACCAGACCCCGGACGGGGATTTCTGCGGTGATATGGTGTGGTTCATACATTTTCTCCCGATAGAGATTCTCTCCACTGTACAGGGTATCTCAGAGGAGGGACTTTTGCAATAAAAAAAGGAAATCGCCAAAAGATCAATTTTCAGGAATGAAAAATCAAGGCCCTCCCTGCGGGAAATGCCTCGATTCATATCAAAAAAGCATTTTTTTTGCTCCATGTGTTATATTATTCACAAAATAGCAACAAAAAGGGTTCCCCATGCGCGTACGAGAAATAGAAGAACTCCCCATGATTCAGGCCCGCCATGTTCCCGCCTCCCTTGCGGATGAAACGGTCGGTGAAATTATGGTGACAGAGCTGATGAGCGATGTACTTACCATGGATCATGAAAATCTCCTCCTGATCACGAGCCTCTGCTCTGAACAAGCCCTTACCACGGCAAATATCATTGATGCCGTGGGAGTTATTATCACCTCAGGAAAGGAAATACCCCCCAAGCTCCAATCCATGGCTGAAACATGTCATATATCCTTATGGACAACCACCCTGAGAAACTACCAGCTCATTGAAGAACTGCTCCAGCACGACCCAACCATGGGAGATACGCTCCATGAGTGATATGAAGTTTAATCAAACTGAATCCCTCGTTGTTCGTGAGCTCATTACCCGTCTGCGGGTCTACGATGTCATGTCCCGTGATATTTATGCCGTCCGCGAAACAGACTCCATGCGCAGCGTGCAAAATCTTATGAAGGAAAAAAAGGTGTCCGGCATCCCCGTAACGGATGAAGAAGATGTCCTTCGCGGTATTATCACCGTGGATGATATTATTTATGCCCTTGATTGCAAGCATATCGAAGAGCCCTGCGGATCGCATATGTCCGATAATGTCATATGCCTCAATGAACAGTACCCCCTGGCTGTGGCAATTTCATTTTTTGAAAAATACTCCTATCGCCGCTACCCCGTAACAAATGAAGCGGGCAAACTTACGGGCATGATCACCGGCCGGGACATTCTCAGTAGTCTACTCTTTGAAATCAACAATGAGGTTGATAAACTTGAAGAGATGCTCCCTGAGAAAAAGGTGAAGAGCTCAGAGTATTTCTATAAGAAACACCATGTGGAATCGCGCAATATGAGTGCCGCGGGAACGGCCTCCACGGAGATTAAAAATTTCTGCAAACGGAGTAACTTTCCCCGTCCCTTTATCCGCCGTGTCGGCGTGGCTGCCTTTGAGCTTGAAATAAATATTGTGGTGCACTCCCAGGGTGGATCATTGACCATTATCCGTGAAGAAGACTATATTACACTGGTGGCGAAAGATTCCGGTCCCGGCATTGCAGATACGGACAAGGCCATGGAAACGGGCTTTTCCACCGCCAACGACTGGGTGCGATCCTATGGCTTTGGCGCGGGTATGGGGCTTCCCAATATCAAGCGGGTCAGTGACGACTTTTCCATTAACTCCTCCCCCGCAGGTACAAAGGTTACGGCAACATTTAACATTGACTGAGGCAATAGTATGGATGTACGTGTTCTCGAAACAATTAAGGAACTTGATCTGGTCTGCAATACTGCACGAACAGCTGAGATTCATGCAGGATATACCTCCGACCTCTTAAGCGATGTCATGGCCCATGCAGAGGAAGACTCTGTTCTTATTACCATCCAGGCGCATAAAAACAGCGTTGCCGTTGCCTCCATAACGGGCATTGCCGCAATTATTTTCTGCAACAGCAGAACTGTTGACACCGAAACCATTGAGGCGGCGGAAGAGGCTGAGGTAGCCCTGTTTCAAACAACCCTGAATCAGTTTCAGGCCTCCGTCCTTATCAACTCCTATCTCCAGGGAGACTAAGCCATGTCAATTGCCCTAATAACCGGTGCATCCTCTGGCATTGGCCGGGAATTTGTGCGCCAACTGGACAGCCAGGGGTTTCATGAATTGTGGATTGTGGCACGACGCAAAGAACGGCTTGCTGCTGTTGCAGCAGAGTGCACCACCCCCACGAAAGCGATTGTGTGTGACCTCTCCCGCACAGAAGAAATTGAGAAAACCCTTCGTCCGCTCATCAAAAATGCCCCGCACCCCTTTTCCTGCGTGGTAAACAATGCGGGCTTTGGGAAGGTCGGCCGTGTTTCGCAGCTCTCACGGGAAGGACAAATGACCATGGTTGATCTCAATTGCCGTGCCGTTGTGGCTGTCACCCATCTTGTACTGCCTTATATGGACACGTCAGGAACCCTTATCCAGGTCTCCTCGGCAGCATCCTTCGGGCCCTTGGGCGGCTTTGCCGTATATGCGGCCACGAAGGCCTTTGTCACCTCCTTCTCCCTTGCCCTTTGGGCAGAACTTGCCGAAGAGAATATTCATGTCATGGCCATGTGCCCCGGGCCAACGGAAAGTGAGTTTTCCCGCGTTGCCCATGAAGAAGGCAAAAGCCCTTCGGCAATCTTCGATAGCAAATATGCCGTTGCACCGGTGGTAGAAAAAGCCCTTCGTGATGCAGCACAGAAAAAGCGATACTCCATCTACGGCAAAAAAGAGCAGTTTCTCTTTCATCTGCGAACCCTTCTTCCTGATTCTTTCATCGCACGGGCATCCCTTAAAAAAATAGTGGGAATATCCCCGTCGCACCGCAGGAAGAATACCCCCCCTGAAAAAACAACATAATCATTTTTAACAAACGAGGTTTACCATGACAGTAAAACGAGTAGCTCTTCTTACCGCCGGCGGGTTGGCCCCCTGCCTCTCATCTGCCGTTGGCGGACTTATCGAGCGGTATACTGAGATCGCTCCTGAAGTTGAAATAATCGCCTATAAGGGTGGCTATAAAGGACTTCTTCTTGGAGAGTACTACACGGTGACAGCGGGGATTCGTGAAAATGCACGATTCCTCCATGAGCACGGTGGAAGCCCCATCGGAAACAGCCGGGTGAAACTGACCAACGTAAAAGACTGCGTTGCCAGAAAGCTGGTAAAGGAAGGACAAAACCCTCTGAACGTTGCGGCGGAACAGCTTACCAAAGACGGCGTTGATGTGCTCCATACCATTGGCGGCGACGACACAAACACCACCGCTGCAGATCTTGCCAAATACCTCAAGGAAAACGAATACGACTTGACCGTTGTGGGGCTTCCCAAAACCATCGATAACGACGTATTCCCCATTCGTCAATCCCTTGGTGCCTGGACTGCTGCTGAAGAGGGTGCAAAGTTTTTTGAGAATGTTGTGGCAGAGCATAATGCAAACCCACGCATGCTCATTATCCATGAGGTAATGGGACGAAACTGTGGATGGCTTACGGCTGCCACAGCAGTGGAATACCGCTCCATCCTTCAGGGCGAAAACTTTCTTCCTGCCCTGGGCCTTTCTCAGGAACGCAAAGATGTCCACGGCGTATTCATTCCAGAAATGGATGTAGATATTAAGGCTGAGGCCAAACGGCTGAAAAAGATTATGGACACCCATGATGGCGTAAATATATTTATTTCTGAGGGTGCAGGAGTTGACGCAATTATTAAAGAAAAAGAGGAGCAGGGTGAACAAATTGAGCGTGATGCCTTTGGCCACGTAAAATTAGACACCATTAATCCTGGTAAGTGGTTTGGCAACCAATTTGCGGAGATGCTCGGTGCTGAAAAGGTGCTCGTACAGAAGTCGGGCTATTTTTCCCGTGCCGCCCGTGCCAACACACGAGATCTTAATCTGATTAAAAGCTGCACCGATCTTGCTGTTGAGTGTGCCCTACGCGGTGAAAGCGGCGTAATTGGCCATGATGAAGATCAGGATAATCGCTTGCGTGCCATTGAGTTTGAGCGTATTGCCGGAGGAAAACCCTTCGACATTGATCAGCCGTGGTTTGGCGACTTGCTGAAAAGCATCGATCAGAAAAAAGGTAAAAAGGTTGATACCAGCCATTAAGCTATTTCTGGGGAGGAGCTTCCTCCTCCCCGTTTTTTTCCTGGAGTACCCATGACCTCTCGCATACTTCTCCTCATTTTCTGTTCTCTCATGGCTGTCGGGGCATATCCGCACACCTCAAAACACGCCCTCGACTGGGCTGGAACCTATACGGGAACATGTCCTGACGAAGCAGGTGAAGTACTCCTTCGTCTCACCTTGGAATACGACCATACCTTTACAAAAGAGCGCATCACCGACACGACCCAGCAGGATATTTCCGGAACCCTGGAGTGGTTTGACGATGGATTGCGCATACGCCTCATAGGGCCAGATACAACCACCGTGCTTTCTGCACATGTTGGCGAAAACAGGCTTTTTCTTCTCACCGATGCGGGAGAACACCACGCCCCCAGCCTCTGGGAGCATCCCTCCTTAGAAAAAGAACTTCCCCAAGACTCCACGCTCCCCGAGTGTACGCAGTAACCACTCCCTCCCATTACCAGAGAAGACACCTGAGCCTGTCAAAGGAACCGGAGTATATCGAAATTGCCGGAGAATGACCATGGGGCTTCGTATGATTATTGAGAAGAAAGGGTGAAATCTATACAACAATGTAGTATACTGAATGTAATTCTTTCATATAAAAGGAGATGCTTCAAATGAACAATAACGTGTATATCATGTAGAAAGAGATAAATGATACCGGAATAATTCTTATTGATGATCAGCATAAGGGAATAGTCTCGTTGATAAACACCCTGCACTTTTCAATATGTAATAAGCAGGATCATACATTTCAAAAATCCCTTATAGATGCTATAGAGAATTACACAAAAATACATTTTCAGACAGAGGAACACCTCCTTGAAAAATCCAATTACCCGGAGTTGGCCTCTCACCGCAAATTACATGATGAGTTAGCCATACGCAGAGAACACATTAATAAAGAATTTATTGACCATGATGACTATGTAACTCTTTTACAATTTTTGAAGGAATGGTGGACAAACCATATTAATAAAGATGACATGGAGTATGTGTCGCACGTCATGGAATATATACACAATTAAGATGTGCAGGAAGTTACTACGCAACGAAAGAGTATCCCCACGGTTCTATGTTACATGGAAATCAGAGGTGTAGTAAGCAGCAGTGGTGCATTTCTGAGGAGAAACGTAATCGAATCCGGACGGTTCGGGGCACTGGCGATTCCCTTTGTAACATGTATGCTCCAAAGTATTCATTAGGCACTGTTGGAACTGGAAGTCACCCCCGAAGTCAAGAGGCTGATTGAAGCAATCTCCGGAGAGATGAGCAAAAAATCCCTTATGAATGAATGGAGGCTCAAAGATGAGAAAAACTTCAGGGAAAGATATGTAGGGCCCGCTATTAAAGGATGATTTCTTGAGAGAACAATCCCGGAAAAACCCAACAGCCGGTTACAAAAATATCGTCTCACCGCCAAAAGGATTGAGCTTTTGAAAAAGATTGAAGAAAGTTATGGTAGGTACTAAGCAGCAATACCGGGGCAATGCACACGTGAAGGTGTTGCAGTTTCTCCTTCTGACCGTGTCGGCCCTCCTCATCTGCGGATGTACCAGTTCAGGCATCGTGGATTCAGATTCCCTCCGTTTTGGGTGGCACGAAGCTGTCCTTGAGCACCAGGATCTGGATCGGGAGTTTCGTTTTTATATACCCGAATCTGTCAGCAAAACCCCTCCCGTGGTCGTGCTGCTTCACGGGGGCAGCCAGAATATGGATGCCCTGTTTGAGCCGGAGGCCGGCGGGACACAGGAGTGGGAGCATATCGCCGATGATGAAGGGGTGGTGTTATTTGTCCCCAATGGGACACAAGGTGAAAGCGGATCTCCGGCGGAAGACAGCAGAAACTGGAATGATTGCCGCCCCGAAACGCAGGGCAAACCGGGGGCGGATGACTCCGGATTTATTCTCTCAATGCTCGACTGGGCTGCGGCCCATTTTGCCGGGCATGATATCTCCTTGAATATGGACCGTGTCTTTGCCACGGGGGCATCCAACGGTGGAATGATGTCGTACCGTCTGGCACGGGAATATCCGGAGCGATTTGCCGCAATAGGTGCATTCATAGCCAATCTTCCCAGCCCGTCAGAATGTTCCGGGGCACACACCCCCGTACCAACGCTCATTGTGAACGGCACAGAGGATATCATCATGCCCTTTGAGGGCGGAAGCATACTGGGAGGACGCGGTAAAGTGATGTCCGCTGAAGCAACCAGAGACCACTGGATAGACGTCAACAATGCTGATACGTCAGATCCCGAAATCACCCGGCTCCCCGATCTGGATCCTGATGACGGCAGCGTGGTTATCTGTGAATATTACCGTGCAGAACATTTTGGTGCCCCTGTGCAGTTTTGCCGTGTTGAAGGGGGCGGACATACCATGCCGTCCATCAATCACCCCATTGCTCTGGGCAGGCAGAATCGTGATGTGGAGGGTGCCCGTTTGGCGTGGGAGTTTTTAAAAAGTTAAGTGATAGCCTATGCCATGGGGGTACACCTGTACAGCGGTCTCTGCTCAGGCAACAGCCATATCCTGTCTGTTTTGGGCTATTCAGACTTTCACGGCAGGCATGGCATACTTTTTTGTTGCAAAAAGATGTATATTGTCATACTGTATGTGAATGATTCGTGAAAGGAGCACACCATGGCCAGCAAATATTGTGTGAACTGTGAAAGACAGGTGGAGGCAAGACGGCACATAGGCTTTGGAACAGTTATATTACTATTTATTACAAGTGGGTTCTGGCTGTTGACAATACCCTTTTATCCACTACGATGTCCAATTTGTAAGGGGACAGGTTTTAGAGCCCGGCCACCGGCGAAGAAAAAGGATACCTCTGCAGCTTCTCAGCCCCGGCACACTCCCATTCAAAACCATGATCCAATGGAACAGATAAAAAAATTACAGGAATTGAAGGAAGCCGGAGCAATAACAGCAGACGAATGTAATGAGAAGAAAAAGAAGTTACTGGATACCATTTAATACCCGCACCTCATTTCTACAGGAAGCACCCCCGTATAGGGTGAACATGTACCGCATGTGGTATCTCAATATTATTTTTCTCAAAATCATAGTGGCCGGTACGTTCCAGTAAACCCTTGACCTGGTAACCCCCGTTATTTGAACGAAAGATTATTCACCCTTTAATTTCATATTTCCGAATATATTTTTCAATAATTGATTAAGTAAATATCGTTCAATCACCCAATTTATTGTCTCAACTGAAGAGCAAGTTGAATATGATAAAGGAGCATTTAAAGACATGCCAGTATTAAAGAACGGAGAATGGGAAGCGCCATTCTGGGGTTCACCAAAGAGTTTCATCACCGGACAGGACATGCTTGGCATGCAGAATACTTCCATCGCCACCTATTCAGCCTTGCTCCCCGGTCTCACAAACCTTACCCGGAGAATTCGGTATTATGGTTTCTACATGTGGCTCCTTGAGCAGTACGCCGAAACAGAGGGAAAGGTAAGTGTCTCAGCGTTTCGACAATTCATACGACGTGGGGAATTGATTTTTGCGTTTATGATGGCGGACACCCACACGGAAGAAAACGGCATTGTCGGAATCTCATACGCGCAAAATCACCTCAAGCAAAACAGCAATCCCATTAATATTGCTGCCGGTGCGGACCGTAAAAATGAAAATACCTACTGGAAATACTCTGCCGGGGCATTCGGTCAATACTATCAGGGTGCCCTATCAGCTATTGGATTGATCGCACCAAGTGAAAATGAAAGCAGGATCCCTGTATGCACAGCAGATTATGGCCGTAAGCTCGCAAAGTCGTTCGAGTCAACCATTGCTAAAGATACACGAGACCGATATATCGATGCTATTAAAGAAGGAAAAGTTACCCGGGAAGAACTGACAGACTTTGGCAAAGAATTTTCGACAACGGCAATAAAACCACATTCCCCGGAATGGGAATTCTATATCGATATGCTCTTTGGGAAAGACCTTCCAACCGTGAAAGCTCCAAGCGGGCATACAAAATTCAGAGTTGAGACGATACTGCTCTATCTGGGATATCTTAAAAAAAGCAAACAATTCGAATCTGCCGGTTCATTTCCGGTAAGTTTTCATTACCGACTGTGGAAGGAAGAACCCTTTATCGGATATACGGCATACACAGGGTGGCATTATTATGCCCTGAATGAGTTTGCCCATTATAGTCTTGAAACGATACTCTGGGCATGTCTTGTTCAACTCAAAAATGAAGGACCGGTCTCTTTATCCTTTTTTATTGAAAGTTTTACCGACAAAACACTCACCGCACTGGATACAATCTCTTCCAGTTATGGCGATGCACGCACATTAGCATTTGCATCTTTTGCGGAAAATTTATACACCACAGGATTTACACCTTCACAATATACAGACAATATCAAACATACCAATGAAGATAAGCCGTATAATGGTATAGCCTACGCCCTGCATGTGCTTGCTCAAATCTATTGGCATGACAAAACAGAAATTTCCAAATTGAACACTTATGTCCGGAAGCACGGCATGTGTCGGGACGGTGATGTCACCGAATTGCTCAAGTGGGTGGAGAAGAATGAAAATCTCCCTATACCGCAGTTTTTCCGAAAGCTGCTGCTTCAGCATGTTATCAATCGGCATATCGAAGTTGCTATGCGGAAAATGCGCAATCGCAATGAGAATACTATAAAATTCACTCTTGAAGACAACATCTTGAGCATCACAGGCAAGACAATGGAGCCGGTCTGGACCGGTCCACGGCTTAAATCATTGCACCAATTCCTTGTGGACCTGAAGCTGGTTAGGAATAATACCCTTTTGCCATTAGGAGAAAATTTACTCAGAGAGCATTTGAAATGAAAAATCGCAGAGAATATCCGATACTATCCCTTCTTCCGGCAAAGCACTTTCATTCCTGCGTACTCACAACCTTTTCATTCGATTTCAACTATTTCAACCATGATGCCCTTGCCGGATTGAGTCGTGCAGGAGTTCGAAATATCTGCATACTCCTCGATGACACCATGCTACAGCAATATCTCGGCTGTCTTTCAGGATATTCCGGCAGTGCTGCAAAGAGATATTCCCTTTCAGGTATTGTTCATCCCGGCGCATTTCATCCTAAATTAAGTCTGTTTTTCGGGCGCAACGGACACGGGTTTCTCATTATTGGTTCCGGTAATCTGACTGCGGCCGGACATGGCAGAAATCAGGAATTGTGGGGCGCATTTCATATTAAAGGTCCCCATGACCCGAAGGCTGCACTGTTTAAAGAGGCATGGGAATATGTTAAAAAATGTAGTGCAGAAACACCCGGCGTATCCCGGCAGAAGTTTGAATGGATAGAAACCCATACCCCATGGCTTCAGGATATTTCAGTTCCCGAACAAACGTACGGATACGATATCGGCAAGGGCGTTGAAGCATTCTTTTTAACAAACCAACAAACCGGCATCCTCAGCAATATTGGCTATATTGTAAAAGAAAATGTGAAGGAATGCACTATCATTTCGCCATTCTTCGATAACCAAACCGCCGCCCTTCTCGAACTGGAACATATGTACCCAAAGGCCCGAATACACGTTCTGATTCAGCCCAATACTGTAAAGGGCAATTTATCACGCAACGAGTTCAGGCGCACATCTTTTTACGACTGGAACACCCTTACAAAGGATACACAACTACGCTATCTTCACGCTAAGTTCCTGCATATTCAAACCGACAATGCAGAATATTGCCTCCTGGGGAGTGCAAACCTTACCGCCCCCGCACTCGGAACGTCGCACATAAAACCTTCCAACGAAGAAGCCTGCCTTCTGTTCAGGCGGGCAAAAGGGAATTGGCTTGAAGAGCTTGGGCTAAACAAAAAATGGGCGCCCATTCATTCTGAAGATATTAAAAACCACGAAATCGAAACCCCGAAAGACAATCAGGAAAAAGAAACGAAACAGTACCGCCTTTCTGCAATAGACCGAATTGGCACCAATCTATATGTGTATTATACCAAACCGCGCCCGGATTTTGAAAACACACGTCTTTCCCTGTTTGATGGGTGGGGGGAACGGCAAAAGCTTCTGGATTTGGCACAAACAGAATTGGAGACAAATGACGAATTCCTGAGAATTACTGCCGATTCAATAGAGGAAGATATCCTGTATGGACAATTGTTTGACACCCATGATACGGCAATTTCGAATAAGCAAATAGTTCACGACATGGCGGCACTTTCCCGCACCAATCCCGACCCGAAAACTCAACAAATAGAGGGATTGCTCGACCAAATTGATTTAATGATGTCGAAATTGTTGAAATATTAAGTTATCTCGACCCCAATGATCTTACTGATGAGCGAGTCTTGGGCAGGAGTTCTGCTAATCATCCCCGTAAACAGGAAACACAGATTGATGGTACGGGAGAAACACTCTCCTATGATGATTTTACGAAGGTATCACCGGAATATCAATTCAAGGATGGCATGTCATATCTGTACGGTGCACACCCCATAGAACGGGTTTTTGAAACCTTGCGTACCATATTTAAAAAGCTCATGATACGTGATATCGATATAGCTGAACACGATGAAGAAGCAGATAAAGATTCGCTTGAGATTTCTTCGGGACGGTTTGATGAAGAACCTCCATCAAACAATGAATCACCGCAAAATCAGCAAGATCTTGAAAAACTACAGAAGAACGTCTTTCGGTTTTTTAACAGGTATATCACAATACTCGATAAACATCGAGAAAAGAAGTACAAAGTAAATGTTCTTCATTCATCAATGTTCGCGATTGCCCTTCATCTCCTAATCGATTTGCTTGATAGGCCGATGCAAGGCAAAAAGAGTGCTGACAAGGGGAACCATAAAATACTACTCTCTACTGCGGGACGGTATTCCGACAGGAACGATTATTGCCACATAGTAACGGAAATTATCGGCAAATTTACCATGCTCTTGATAAACGGGTTTGATGATGCAAATGATGAGTATGTCAGGCAAAGAATTGAAAAGTGTCGCCGCATAGCCTACTGGCACTCTTTGAGCTGCATTGCCCGGCTTGTTCCCTATGAATACAAGGGTGAAGATTTTTCCGATTATTCATCTCTCTGGAAATGGGAACTTGGAATGAACCTTCGCCATTTCTACGCTCCGGAGAATGCCGATAACGAAATTACAGCCCGGGAAGAATTTGAGTATCGTATCCGGATGATGACATGTGGTAACAATTCAGAAATGCTTGCGCGGTGTATGAAGGTGTGGCAGGAAATCGAACATGAATACAAAAATTACAAGAAGCTTGCCGAAACACCACCTGTTAAGCAATACTATACCAAAAATGCCCGAATTTTCTGCAAACCGGCGGGTTTCGCCCATATTTTTCGGGCGCAATCGACCAATACCCCTTTTGTATGGCTTGCTCGCCCGGGGTATACTTTTTCAGAAGAAGACAGGGATTTCCAGGAGGACAGAAAATTCCTGGCAGAAAAAGCTCACGTGCTAGTCTTGGACTGATCTGTCATGAAGCTTTTTCACGGTGTCCATCATCCACAAAGATGATATCAGTAGAAAAGGTAATATTTACTGGGCGTATTTTGGAAAAACCCCGTTTCCCGTAAAGATGAATCGGAGGAGTATGTCTGTTAGCCGGTTCCTATGCGGTCATCGCTGTGGTGAAATATGACTCCGGAGCAATAATGCAGTATACAGATGTCCTTGGAGATTGTGAGTTTTATTCGGAGGGTGCGGCTTCGACGGTGCCCATCCACCGGGCGATCTTCCCCCCTCTCGTCGCAAGACGAGGACACCATTTTGCGCTCTGCCCCCTTCTCGTGGGTCCACGAGGACACCATTTTGCTTTCAGACCCCGCCTCGTGGGTCCACGAGGGCATCATTTTGTGTTCAAACCATGCCCCCGGTTTCAAACCCGTCTCTACGGAAACGTCGCACACGTCGGATATACCAGATACAACGCATGGCCTCTTTGAATGTATCCCAATCATATTCACGGGATATTGGGTATTACAAATAAAAACCATACCGGGGATCGTAATTGCACCCGTGACGGGAACCACAACAATCACCTAGAGACGCCCAAATTGGGCGTCTCTACCACGACGGGGAAATCAAGAAAAATCGGCGAAATTATAAATCAATTTAAACGTATATGCACAATCCAAATCCGTAAAAATAATCCCAAAATACCGGTGTGGCAATCCCGAATCACCTTCACGGAATTATCTGTGTTAAAAACAATACCACCGTTGATTATGGGAATACAAAATCACCCTCTGCAAAACAGAAACTGAATCATACATCTTTGGTGAATGGGGTACACGCCCTCCTCCCCCCGCACACGGTAAACTATATTTATTTATAGTACAAGACCCGGCCCAAACAAAACCACTGCACCGTGCATACCTCGGGAGGCCCTGTGAAAGACGACTATTCCCTCTACACAGAAAAAATAACCATAGGCTACAGCCACTGCGATCATACCGGTCTGGCAAAACTGCCCGTCATGGGATCATTCCTGCAGGATATCGCCATGCGCCACGACATGCTCCTCCACCGTGAGGTACTCAAAATCCCCAGGATCAAACACCTCTTTGCCCTGGTACGCCTCAATATTTTCGTCTTGGAGCGTCCCCGGTGGAAAGATGAAATTACCATCTCAACGTGGCTGCAACCCCTGGAAGGGGAAAACCGCTTTGTCTACAGAAATTTCACCTTTGCAGACAGGAGGGGAAAAGAGATTGGCCTCTGTACTATTACGGCCTTCCCCATAGATCTCAAAAAACGAAAGGCTCAAGAGCTTCCCGACGAGATAAAGACACTCCCCACACGGGAAAAAACCCTCTCCACCGGAGAAAACAGCCGCATCCGCCGTCCCCAAAAAATAACAAGTCAGACAGCGGGCACGGTGCTTCCCGGTGATATTGATATGTATGAGCACGTAAACAACAACCGCTATCTCTGCTGGGCCATTGACCACTCTCCCCTGGAAATACAAAACAGATATTTCTGCTACTCCGGGGAGATTCAGTTTAGAATGGAACTGAAGAATGGACAGGAGTTTCTCTGTAAAATGGAGATTACTGAGCTTGATGCAGGCCTTACTGCGGTGCATCAGATTGTGCGAAAAGAAGACAACAGGGAGTGTGCGCGGATTCTCACCCGGTGGAAAGAGCGAACCGTATTTTGAAAAGGGAGAGCCCTTTGAAAAATCAGGGAGCCCCCGAAAACAAATCACCGTAAACAGGAGATGAGATATGAAAAAAATACTAACCCTTTTACACGACGATTTTGAAGATCTGGAATTCTGGTATCCCCTACTCCGGGTACAGGAAGCCGGCTATACCGTGGTCATTGCCGGAGAAGCGGCACACCACACCTATCATGGAAAATACGGTGTCCCCGCCGTATCAGATATCACCTATGAAGAGGCCCTCGGGCAAGACTATGCGGGACTGCTGATTCCCGGCGGCTGGGCTCCCGACAAAATACGACGGTTTCCGGCGGCCCTTGAAATTGTTCGAACCCTGAATGAAAAGGGGCGCATCATCGGACAGATCTGTCATGCCGGATGGGTGACCATCTCTGCTGGGATTTTAGAGGGGAAAAACGTAACCAGCACCCCCGGTATTAAGGATGATATGGAAAATGCGGGCGGTTTGTGGTATGACAAAGCGGTTGTCGTCCATGACAATCTTGTTTCAAGCAGACGACCGCCGGATCTTCCCGAGTATATGCAGGCCTTCCTTGCAGCCCTGTAAGAGTAAGATGAAAATATGGCCTCTGCATGGGGCCATATCTACCGGGTTTTGAGTGGTATGTGAAGCGAGGGGGATCCGCCAACCGGTATACCCTGTGTATTATTTCCCCGCGGGGTATACACCGTAGTATATTATATG
>NZ_ASJR01000011.1 GCF_000474745.1 Chitinivibrio alkaliphilus ACht1
TCAATAGTGCCGGACGGCGCTTAGGACGAGGCGCATACTCTGCACAGATTGACCTGCGATGGAGTGGACCGGAGGGGTCTACCCAACGTGCGAGAAGAGAACGAATGATCGGGATTAAGGAAGATCTCTTTCCTACGCAATAAATAAAACCCCCGTGCCGGATTTCCGGCGCGGGGGAATTGTTACAGGGCCGGTACCTGTACGTTGATTTTTCCGCAGGAAAACGGTTATGGTCTTTAGATTCTACGAAGGAGTTTTTTTCACGGGAATGTACTTATGGAGTGCATTTGCGTGTAAGAAGTGCTTCTGTTTCGTCTGCCGCTTGTTTCCAGGAAAATCGCTCTGCCCAGGGACGACAATTTTCACGCAGTTTTGCTTCAAGGGCGGGGGTTTCTACATATTCCTTCACCCGTCGGGCTAAATCGCGCCACGACCCAAAACGGTAGAGCAGTCCCGTGGTATTGTCCTGTACGCTGTCGCAGAGTCCCGGTGCTCTGTTTGCTATAACCGGTGTGCCGCACGCATTTGCTTCAATCACCGTCAAGCCCCACCCCTCTTTATAGCTGGTCTGTAGCACTGCTCGGGCGTGACGGTAGAGAGATCGTTTTTTTTCTGTGCTCACAAAGCCGTGCAGGGTGATGCGATGGCCGAGCTGTTTGTCTGCTATCCACTCTGCTACAACCTCTTTGTACGGGCCATCTCCTGCAATGGCCAGGTGAAGATCCGGATAGGAGGTATGGAGCAACTGAAAGGCACGTAAGGCGTCCATAATACCCTTATATTTTTGAATACGCCCAATCCAGAGAAGATACGGAGGGGCCGTAGACTCCTCGCGAGGCGGAGTATAGTAGGTAAGGTTACATCCGTTGTGTACAAGGGCAATATGTGAGGGGTCGACCCCCATGGAAGCCAGCTCTTTTTTTGTCGATTCACTTACCACGATAAAGGAGGATTTGCGGTAGACAATACGGAGGGTTTGCTCCATCAGATAGATAAAGAGCGCAAGGGGAAAAGAACATTCGTGAAAGATTGATTTTTTCCAAAGATGGTGCATTTGAATAAGATGTGGCGTTTTAGTGCGGAGGGGAGTGCCAAAGGGCAGTTTGTTAAAATCTTCAACGACAATATGGGCATCACTTTGACGGATTAACCGGGGCAGCAAAACAAAGACACGAATCCAGAAATCATAGTCGTTGCCAAAACGAAGTATTCGAATTCCATGCAGGAGTTCACTCGGTGAAGCGCCAGGAAAGCGGCTTGTCACCAAGGTAATGGTATGGCCCCGCTGAGAGAGATCTTCGTATATTTTATGCAGACGCACCTCAGCCCCACCGGCACGGGGGTGTTTTTTGTCTCGCCAGTTCAGTACCAGAATATTCATTGGTCTTGTTCGATAAGAGCGATAAGTTCCGGGATGAGTGCTGCTTCAGATACCTTTTTTACCACCGTACCTTTTTTGAAGATCAGCCCCACTCCGTCTCCGCCGGCAATGCCGTAGTCTGCTTCCCGTGCTTCTCCTGGGCCGTTCACAACACACCCCATGACAGCCACGGTGATATCTTTCTCGATGGGGGTTATGTATGCTTCAACCTCTTCTGCCAGCTGTACAAGGTTAATACGGGTTCGGCCACAGGTAGGACAGGCAATAACCGTTGGGCCTGAGGCCAGACCGAGAGATTGAAGTATTCCCTTCGCTACGGGGATCTCCTCACAGGGATCTCCCGCCAAGGAGACTCGAATAGTATCGCCGATGCCGCGTGAAAGAAGCGCGCCCAGCCCCACGGATGATTTTATTGTACCAAAGCGTGGGGTGCCCGCTTCGGTAATACCAAGATGTTGCGCATAGGAGGTCTGGGCACTCAGGGCTGTGCAGGCAGCCACGGTGGTGGGAACATCCGATGCTTTTATGGAGAGAACCATGTCATAAAAACCGGCACTTTCGAGGAGGGCAATATGCTCTTGAGCGCTTTCCACAAGGGCTTGCGGTGTCGGGCCGCCATGTTTTTTAAGAATGTCCTTCTGCAGGGAGCCGGCGTTTACTCCAACTCGAATGGGTATGCCTGCTTCTTTGGCCGCAGCAACCACCGCAAAGACTCGTTCCTTTGATCCAATATTGCCAGGGTTAATTCGAATTTTATCTGCTCCGTAGGCTATGGCTGCAAGGGCCATGCGGTAGTCGAAGTGGATATCGGCAACAAGGGGAACAGTGGTGTTTTCCCGAATCTTTTTAAAAGCTTCTGCTGCTTCCGTATTGTACACGGATACTCGCACAATATGACACCCGGCACTGTGCAGGGCGTGTATTTGATCAAGAGTAGCAGAAACATCTGTCGTGGGGGTGTTTGTCATAGACTGTATTGCCACGGGGGCACCGCCGCCTACGGGCACAGAGCCGACAAACACCTGTTTTGTTGTAGTTCTATCCATCATAGAGGGAGTACTCGTTGTTATAGCGTCTTAGTAAATAGACCCGCATGGCGGAAAAGGCCTCATCGTGGGCATGTTCTCGCAGGAGGTCAGTATTAGTATAGTATATTTTTAGGGCGTCCATGAAATTTCTATTTTCCACGTTGGTGTAAATTTTTCCAATAACCTCAGCGGCCTTGGCTGCATGGGCGCTGTCACTTTGTTCTTCTTGCAAAGCTTGAATACGGGCAATGTCCGGGTCATCGTGGGTCTCAAAATATTCGTTGATGCGCATGCGTACAATAAAAAGGCTCCTCGCGTCTCCATAGGCAAAGAGATCGTCCCGGTGACGGTCATAGCGGCGTCGTGCGCGACGAAAGCGTCCTCGGTCAAGTAGCTCGGTAATGGCCGCAAGGCGATCTTCTGCTCGAGCTTGATTACGAGTGAGTCGCCGATGCTCACGGTCAAAGCGGCGCATTTTCCGGCGATTCTCCCGTCGATAGTGCTGTATCGCCTTTGCTTCTATCATGGCAAAACGCTGTTCCACGGAATCTCGCCGTGAATGGAGGCGTCCCTGAATATCTCCTGTTGAAATAAGTCCGCCCGTGGGGGCAGCACCATTGAGCCCTTCAAGTTGTCGTGCCACAGATTTTGCGGTTTCATCGTCCATGTGGCGTTGACTTGCTTGGAGTATTTTTCGATCTACCATGGCCAGTTTTGAATTGGATATGCCTGCTTGAGAAAGGGTGTTTTCCATAAATCGAGCGGCTTCCTGCGTGTCACCGGGACGAATAAGGGAAATACCGTGAGATACAAGGGAGTCCTCTACACGATCAATTTCCGCAGCCATCTCTTCCAGACGTCGCTGATACCGGTTTGTAAAAGATCGATCCAGCCGTTCCGAGGCATTTTCAAGGTCAGCAGAAAAGATTTGGATGGTCCGTCGTGAGTGAGTAATATGTTGGTTTGCTGCAACCTGTTCTTCCACTTTCCGGAGTCGCTCGTCTAGCTCGTCACGAAGAAACTGGGCGGTTCTACGTTGCGTAATACGACGGCTCCATTGGTCGTAGAGTCCGGGAGATATTCCCAGGTAGCGGCGGTTGCTCACGGCATACTCATAGAGCTCTTTTGCCGTATCATAGTCGCCTCGACCAAAGGCATCGTTAATGGATTGGGTTGTTTTTTGACGAATGTAGCGTTGGTGGTGATTTACCAAGTCTGCCAGCTCATTGGCATGGCGCGTATCTAGGGAAAGCATGGAGGCATGGAGCCCGTAGAGTTTTGCAAAGGAGGGACGTTCCGCATCGAGTTCTTTGTTAAATTCGTCCACAATCTCATTAATTTCAACCCCGCGCCGATAGGCATTTACCGTGTTATACTCTTCTTGCTCAAGGGCAATTTGAGCTTCCAACTCATTGACGCGCCACAAAATATATCGGGCATTGGGGTCGGTTTCTGCCTTCTCACGTAGGCGTTGAGCAGCTTGTCGTGCTTGCTGTATTGCCTCTTTTTGGCTGGTAGAACTTCCGCCGGCCCGGCGATCCGCAGCGATAAAGCGATAGTAGGCTCTCTGGATTGTTGTATCAATTTCTGCTTGGCTGAGAAACTCCTGTGCCCCCAAGGGGAGGGAAATAAGAAGCCACAAGAGGACCTGTCGTTTCATAGGGTCTGCTCCTTTTCTTCTTCCAGAACATACAAATAGGTATTGTCCAGAATTTGAGTGGATTTTGCGCGGTGATAGTTTGAATTTATGATAACTGTGTCGTCTCCATCATCTCCAAATCGCGATATGTCTTCGGACAGGGTATGAAAGATGGGGGTGTCGTGATTTTCTGAGCGGTGGATTAAGAGCACCTCAACCCCATATTGTTCTGCCAGAGATGTGAGGCGTGACAAGGGGTATACCCCCGTACCGTAGAGTCGCAGATCCTTCTCTTTTTCCTGCAGTACCGTGCGATGATGGAAAAGAATGCGCGGTGGGGTCTCACTGCTTGTGCGAAAGGAGGTGGTCGTTGTGTCCGCGGGCAGGGTATCAGTATTGAATGACGAAAGAATAAGACCGGAAGAGTCTACCACAAGAAGAGAAAAGAGAGCGGGAAAGAGTTCTCCATAGTAGGTGGCACTCTGCCGAATAACCCGGGCAGCAGGGCGATTTTCTGCAAAATAAGAGAGCATGAAATCCCGATTTTGTCCCATGGCATATATTACTCGTTCCATGGTTTCGTGGAGGAGGTTTTCCTCACGGGCAATATGATACTCCATGGATTGCAGGGCAAGGAACAGTTTTTTTGATGTTGTGTCGGGTGAGGCGGGATGCTCGACAGATGCGAAAAAGCGACCGCTGTAGAGGCCCGCGCCAAAGGAGATGAGAATACAAAAAATAGAAGGAGTAATTTTTTCATAGAAACCTTTTTTTCTCAATTCCTGTGATCACATCTCTGCAATATATATATTAGTAGCCGCAAATTGGGTAATCTAATAGTAAGGAGATAGTATGAATATACGTACCGGTTCAAAAAACTCCATTGAAAACCGTGGAGAAAAGGTTGTGATGACCTGTTCCGTTTGTGGACAAGAGCGCAAGCCTATTCGTGTTATGGCTCTCAATGCAAAAAAATGGGGTATGAGTGTAAGTGTGGTTTGCTTGATCGAGCAGGGAATGTTATCGACCTGTAAATGCAGATCAGCTTGACTTCTTGTTCAAATCTGTAAAAAAGAGGAGTGATCCTCTTTTTTGCTTTTCTGGGGGTGAATACAGCGACCCTGTTTTTCTTGCATGTTCCGCGGGTCCTTCTTTTTGTGTTGCACCTTGAATCATGCTTCTCATGAGCTGGTGGTTCGGTCATACGTTCCGTGCGTGCCCAATCAATTTTGTGCAGGATACGGTGAATTACTCTATCCCGCGAAATATGCGGTACCGTTTCAGGGCAAAATTATCCGTCATACCACTGATGTAGTCCACGGCAAGCTGCAGCCGGCTGTAAAGGGAGTGATCGCTAAAGTGTTCATAGATAAAGCGATAATTGGAAGAGATCATATTATAGAGCCGTGGTTGTTTCGGATTCTTCTGTAACTCATCGCTGCTGACTGCTTCCACAAATTCATCAAGGAGGTAGTGGATGATATTAAAGCCAACCACCTCTTTTTCAATAATGGTTTTATGAGCAAAAATATGTTGTCCCAGATCTTTAAAGACCCGGCGAATGTTGGATGCCCAGGAGTTTTCCAAGAGGTCTTTGTTGTAGGTGCCGGCGCAGATTTCATCAATATGGGCGTAAAAAGTATCCACCGCGGCGGAAATCATAAAGCGTTGTACCACAATGCGAAAGCGTTGCACCGCCAGCTCAAGTTTGTTTTTGTAGCTCTGAGCAACATCGTTGTAGAGGTCGGTAAATAGGGTGATAAAGTCTGCATCCCGCTCTTGTTCAGACAGGGATATTGGCTGCAGGCCTTCTTCGAGAAATGTACGAATTTCCATATATCCGATCAATCCTTTTTTACAGGCATCTTCAATATCTGCAATGGAGTAGGCGATATCATCGGCTGCTTCGAGGAGAAAGGTGAGGGGGTAGCGTCCAGAGAGGGAGAATTCCCGGGCGATGTCTGCATAATCAGCTGCTTCAGATTGAAAATATCCGAATTTTTTGCGGAGGATTCCTCCCTCTGAGGTGTTTCCTTCAAGGGATGAACAGGGATATTTGACGATGGTTGCCAGTACAGCAAAGGTAAGGTTCATTCCTTCGCTATCCTTTATATAATGTAGTTTTCGAAGAACCCGAAAGGTTTGTACATTTCCGTCAAAATAGATAAAGTCGTGTTGCTGAGCAGGTGTTAGGGCATCTGCGCAAGTGAAGTTTGTGCGGAAAAAACGACGAAAGTAGTCTTGAATGGCCCATTCACCGAAATGGCCAAAGGGGGGATTGCCAATATCATGGACAAGTCCGGCCGTTGCAAGAATGGAAGGAATATGACCTCGTTTTTCGGGACTGAGTATACCCGCATCAATGAGGCGGTTTTCTACGCTCAGTCCAATTGACCGCCCAAGGGATGATACCTCTATGGAATGGGTAAGGCGGGTTCGAACAAAATCACCCTTGTCAAGCTGAAATACTTGGGTCTTGTCTTGCAGTCGGCGAAATGATGAAGAGAATACAACCCGTGAAAAATCATTTTCAAAGGGGTTCCGTTGATCCTCAGATGTTTGCATAGAACTGCGAAAGCGTCGATCCGTGAGGAACTGGTCAAAGCTGTTCATGGTGGGCTCCGAAAAAAGAACTCCCCCCAATATATGTTATGTGGGAGGGGGCGGTGTTACTGCCGTCTCAGCCGTCTTTTTTTTCGGTCAAATCCCTGTGAAATATCACGGATCAGAAAGAGAAAAAACAGGGTTACGAGTAGTATCGAAAAAATATTCATGGTTGACTCCTTGTGATATGTGTATGGGTAAAGTATAGGATACAGAGAAACGTGACGCAAGGTACATTTTTAGAACATGATTATATCTGTTCCAGTGTAATTACCAATCATGTATATTTATTATAAGATAATTGTAACGCAGTATGGGTATACAGGTACGTCAGTAGTACGAAAGAGTCAGAGAAACGTTTCTGTATTCTGCCCGCTGCACATTTGGAGGAGTAATCAATGAAGGCAATGCATATTGGAGACCTCACGGTTCCTGTGCCTATTGTTCAGGGAGGAATGGGCGTTGGCATCTCCTTGTCAGGCCTAGCAGCAGCAGTAGCTAATAACGGTGGTGTTGGGGTGATTTCCAGTGCTGGCTTGGGGTTAATATATAAAGATGCGTCAAAAAACTTTCTTCAAGCAAGTATCGATGGGCTGCGTGCTGAGCTACGAAAAGCACGAAAGCATACGAAAGGAGCTATTGGTGTAAATATCATGGTTGCTTTGAGTAATTTTGATGACATGGTACGTACATCGATAGAAGAGAAAGCCGACGTTATATTCTCCGGCGCGGGGCTTCCTCTGGATTTGCCAAAATTCCTTACCTCGGATAGTGTTACAAAATTGGTTCCCATCGTATCTTCCGCCAAGGGGCTCCGGGTCATTTGTCGCAAATGGAAGAGTAAATTTAACTATCTGCCCGATGCGGTCGTCGTAGAAGGTCCGAATGCGGGAGGGCATCTTGGTTTCAAACCCGAGCAACTTGATGATGCGAACTACTCCCTTGAGGAGCTGGTTGAAGCTGTTGTCCGTGAACGTGATCTCTGTACAGAGAAGTATGGGGTACGTTTTCCTGTTATTGCCGGTGGGGGGCTTTTTACGCGGGAAGATGTACGCGACATTCTTTCCCATGGTGCCGATGGCGTACAAATTGGAAGTCGTTTTGTAACAACCACAGAGTGCGACGCCCATGAGGATTTTAAACAACAGTATATCCAAGCGGAGGAGAAGGATGTTATGGTTATCCAAAGTCCCGTGGGGATGCCCGGAAGAGCCTTGAAAAACCGCTTTGTAGAAGAGGTTGAAGCTGGAGCGAGAAAGCCTACTGGGTGCCCCGTAAAATGCATTAAAACCTGCGATATCTCAAATACCCCGTACTGTATTATCTCCGCTTTGTACAATGCGTATCGTGGTAAGCTTGACCGAGGCTATGCCTTTTGTGGAAGCAAGGCGTATATGGCAGACCGAATTAGCAGTGTGGCAGAAGTTATGGATGATTTAAAACACGCCTTTGAATAACTCCTTGAAAAAGGGGTGGATCTCTCGAAGGTCTTGGCAGCGGTGAATTATGTCGTTGCCTTTTCATAATTGATAATGTATACTTCCTGTACCTATATTTTGAGAGGAGTACGCCGTGGAGCAACTGCGCACCGATTTGCGACGGGTAAAAGACCGGATTACTGATATGGAAGAGCAGGAAGCAACGGAGCTTCTTGAAAATATTGATGTACTGCTTGAGCATCCTGGAGAGCTCTCCTTTAAACACCATCGTATGATTGCAGAATCCCTGAAGCGTGCCCTAGAGCGCTTTGAATATGCGCACCCGCGTATCATCGATGAGCTGCGTACGATCATCACCTCCCTCAATGAAGCTGGTATTTAAAAACGGGAGCAACAACCACGATTTACAGGGGGCTCTGTGGACTTAGGGTTAACACAATCAGCGGAACTTCGCATGGAGCAACGGCTGTCTCAGCAGATGCTCCACTCCCTCGATCTATTGCAAGAAACAAACATTCAGTTGGAACAGCGCATAAGTCGTGAGCTCCTAGAAAATCCTTTCCTTGAAACAGATGACTCTCCTGCTGATCATGAGCCCGAGGATGAAAAAGAACCGCATGCTGAGGATCATGGAGAGCTTGATCTCTCCGAAGATTCCGCTGAAGTGCCCTATGCGCTTGAAGAGGGGTTGCAGTATTCCGACGATGGGGATGGGGGAATATCGCAGGAAGAACAGCAGGAGAAACGTGAATATTGGCATTCTCTCCAAACGTACGAAAGCTCTCTTGAAGAACATCTTCGTACACAGTTGCGTGAAAAGAGTGTGTCTCAAAAAATATGGCCACTCATGGAGTTTATCCTGGGAAGCCTTGATGAGCGGGGATATTTGCAGATACCCACTGAAGAGATTTGTGCCATAAGCGGTTTCTCTTTGGAGATGGTACAAGACGGAATCGCTCTGTTGCAGAGCCTTGAACCCGCAGGGGTTGGTGCGCGTGATCTTCAGGAGTGTCTTCTCCTTCAGCTTGCCCGCACACACGGTACAGACTCTGTGGAGTATCAAATTGTCGATTCATACTGGCAGTATTTTGAAAAACTCCAGCTGCCACGCCTTGCCCGTGAACTAGCCCTCTCCATTGAAGAGGTGACCCGTGCAAAAGAGGTGATAGCGTCCTTAGACCCAAAGCCGGGTATGCAGTATAGCCTTTCAGACTCTGATGAGTATGCCCCTCCTCCTGATCTTCGGGTAATAAAGCATAACGGTCGCTGGAAAAGCGTTCTCAACGACAGCTTTCTTCCGGATTTACGAATTAGCGAGCAGTATTCCGACCAGCTTCGGTATCGCAGTGATGAAAAGAGCGTGAAAAAATTTCTCCGGGAGAAGCGGGGGAGTGCCCAATGGCTCATCATGGCTGTTGAGCAGCGTAAACGATCCATGTTGAAAGTGATGGATGCCATTGTGGCTCATCAGAATGGCTTTTTTGATCAGGGGGACGAGAACGCCTTGCGTCCTCTTACATTGAAAGATATTGCGCAGGAGGTTGAGCTTCATCCATCCACGGTGAGCCGTGTAACAAATAATAAGTTTGTAGAAACTCCCTATGGAGTGTACGAACTAAAGTATTTTTTTGTTGCTTCCATGGGTGGAGGCACAGAGGTCGCCAATATTCGTATTCAAAATTTAGTGCGTGATCTCATCGCAGAGGAAGATCGAAAAAAACCTCTCTCTGATCAAAAGATTGCGAATCTATTAAAAGAACGTGGAGTAGAAGCAGCTCGACGCACTGTCGCAAAATATCGCGATAAATTGGGGATTCCCACAGCACGGCTTCGAAAAGAACATGCCTAGAAAACCATCTTTTCTTTCCATGCCAATCCCTCAGCGGGGATGTGCCCCACAGGTGGAGGCGAAGTTAGCGGAACAAGGAGTCTCCACCGTGTGTGTGTCCGCAGGATGTCCTAATCGTGCTCACTGCTTTTCGCAGGGTGAAGCGACGTTTCTTCTTCTTGGTCAGGGTTGTTCACGTAACTGCCTTTTTTGCGCCATGGGAGAAGAGGCGGTTACCCCGGTAGATGCAACTGAGCCACAGCGCGTGGCTCAGACGGTTGCCTCTCTCGAATTGTCCTATGTGGTCCTCACCTCTGTGACGCGGGATGATCTGCCCGACGGAGGAGCGGCACATATCTGCCAAACCGCCCGGGAAATCAGAGCCCATGCTCCGCACACACGAGTCGAGGCACTGCTTCCTGACTTTGGGGGATGCCGCCGTGCACTCTTTCTGGCAGCAACGGGTTCCTTTTCTATTGTGGGACATAATGTAGAAATGGTACCGTCGCTTTATACAAGATATCGCAGTGGAGGGGGCTTCCAGCGGTCTCTTTCTGTATTGCACGCCTTGGGCGAGCACGGTATCCCAACAAAGTCTGGTTTTATGGTTGGTCTTGGTGAGACGCAGGAAGAAGTCTTGTCTCTGATCTCCACTCTTTCGGACACGGGCATCTCCGTTCTTACGGCGGGCCAGTATCTTCCTGGGCGTCGTGGCGGAATCACACCGAAGCGATATGTGTCACCTGAGGAGTTTGAGATCTATGCAGCTCATGCGCAAGAGTGTGGTATTGCCAGTGTTCGCATGGGGCCGTATGTTCGCAGTTCTCTCAATGCGGCAGACTGTTTTCGGGAGATATGTAAATAAATATGGACTTTTATGCGAATTATAGTATTATATATATTTGGTTCCGGGTAAGCGAATTACCCGGACTTTAACAGGAGGTTTTCCATGAATGTACAAATTACGAAACGCCATGACAGACATCTTTCTCAGGAAACCAAAGACTTTATTGTTGCTGATGTTGAAGCGCTTCAGCGGTTTCACGATGGCATAAGTTCTGCCCATGTTATTCTTGATAAGGTGGAGCATAAGAGCGGTCCTGAGGATATTGTGGAAATTATTATCAATGCAGCTGGTGCAAATATCACAGCGAAGACCTCCAACCAAGAAGAGAACATGGTGAAGGCTTTCGATGAAACCTTGAGTAAGGTTGCCCGTCAGCTGAAGAAGAAAAATGAAAAAGAGAAGTCCCATAATTAGTTTTCTCATGGTATATTTCGTGTTATATATTACTGACAGCGCAAGCTGTCAGTACTTTTTTAGGAGAACTCTCTTTGCAGAGAAGAAAATCGGATTTTAGTGTTGGCCTCATAATCATCTTTGCTCTCATAACCCTCTTTGCTGGGGTTGTGTTTTTAAAAGATGTGAATTTGGGAACGCGCCACGTCACGTACACAGGACTGTTTTCAAATATCGGCGGATTGCAAGTAGGGGATCCTGTTTCGGTCAATGGGGTCAAGATGGGGTCGGTACGAAAGGTCTATCTGCGTGATGCCCGTGTGGCGGTTGTGTTTGCCTTGGAAGAAGGAGTTGCCTTCACCAATAAATCACAGATTACGGTGAAGAATGTCGGCCTTCTCGGCGAACGAAATCTTGAAGTAACCTTGAGCCCTCACGGTGAGCGGTACTCTCCAAATACAGAGAGGGATACCACCTTCGTTGACGGCCGTTTTGATAGTGGTATTGCTGAGGCTATCGGTATGTTTGGAGATATTCTACAACAGGCAACAGGCCTTGTAGATACTGTTGAGTTTCTCGTGAGCAATACCGTCGCATCGCCGGAGTTTCTTTCCTTCTTTGATACACAGTTGCAGCGTGTGGATGGTATAACCGAAAAAACAGAGGCGATTCTCGGAGAAAATCAGGGTGATATTGGGCATATTATTACAAATTTGCGTACAACCACTGAAACAGTGCGTCATATAGCCCGGGACAATGAAGAAAATATTCATGCCATTACGGAGAATTTTTCCCTCTTTTCTGAACGGGTTCTTTCTCTGGAAAAGCAGCTTGATACAACCATGCACAATATCTTCGATATTACGGAAGCCGTAAACTCAAAGGAAGGTACCGTGGGACAGCTGATACATGAGTCTGACTTGGCAGAGCAGTTACATGCCACCCTTCATTCACTCGATTCTCTTGTACAGGTGATTGATGATGATGGGTTGAAATTACTGATACGAATGGGTACACGACGACGATGGGAGCGTGAATAAATGCAGGAAATGAAATTTCGTGTCACCGCAAAGGATGGCATTCATGCCCGCCCTGCTGCGCAAATTGTAGAAACCGCACAGAAATTCTCTTCCGCCGTTGAATTTATAACAGCGGAAGCACGGGTGAATGCCAAGAGTATTATGGAAATCATGATGCTTTCGGCAGTGTACGGGACTGAGTTAGTGTTGCAGATTTCCGGAGATGATGAACAAACAGCTCTTGGAGAAATGACCACGTTACTCCTTCAAAATATTGCCGAAGCAGCATAAGGCGGCACTCCTTTTTTTTCACGATTCCATAAATCCTTCTTTATGGCACAGGATACATATATTTTACGTCTTTAATTGACGAAGGATATGCGTAAATGGATCAAGCAAAGATCAGAAATGTTGCAATAATTGCCCATGTGGACCATGGGAAGACCACCCTTGTGGATAAACTCTTTGAGCAGAGCGGTATGTTCTCTGCCCATGGCGGCTCTACGGAACGTCTTATGGATTCAATGGATATTGAGCAGGAGCGGGGCATAACGATTACCTCTAAAAGTGGTGGTTTTCGCTATAACGATTTTTATATCAATATTATAGATACACCGGGACACGCCGATTTCGGCGGACAGGTTGAACGGGTATTAAAAATGGCCTGTGGGGCAATTCTTGTGGTTGATGCGCAAGAGGGACCCATGCCTCAAACGTTTTTCGTATTAAAAAAAGCACTCGCCTTGGATATACCGATCATTGTTGCTATTAATAAAATAGATAAGCCTGCGGCACGTCCTGAGTGGGTATTGGATCAAGTTTTTGACCTTTTTGTAAAGCTGGAAGCGCCGGATGATATTCTCGATTTCCCCGTTGTCTATGTTTCTGCCAAAGAGGGATATGCCCTGCGGGATCCTGAGGATGAAGCACGTGATATGGCTCCGCTTCTTGAAATGATTACGGAGGAGCTCCCCCCACCTGCGGGAGATGCCCATGGCCCATTTCAGCTTCTTATTAGTTCCCTCGATTATTCTCCCTTTCTGGGGCGTCTTGCCATTGGAAAAATAACCAATGGTTCCGTTCAGATAAATGATGCCGTTGTGTTGTCACGTCGTGATGGACAGCTTGAGCCCACACGCATTAGTAAAATTTATAAATTTGAGAAAAATGAGAAAATTCCCGTAGAACAGGCATCCTGCGGTGATATTATTGCTGTAGCTGGTATGGACTCAGTTACCGTTGGAGAAACCTTTACCAGTAAGGAAAATCCCCTTCCTCTTGAGCCCATAGCCATTGATCCACCCACTATCTCTATGAATTTTATTCCCAATGATTCTCCCTTTGCAGGACAGGAAGGAACCTATGTCACCTCTCGCCATATTGGCGACCGTCTTCGCAAAGAGACGCTGTCTGATGTTGCCTTGCATGTGGAAGATCTTACCGATCGGGTTGGATTTAAGGTGTCGGGTCGGGGAGAGTTGCACCTCTCTATTTTAATTGAGACCATGCGTCGCGAGGGATATGAGCTACAGGTAACACGTCCGCAGGTTATCTATCACACTGATGCGGCGGGTAAGGTGACAGAGCCCTATGAAGAAGTGACCATCGATGTGAGTGAAGAGTTTAGCGGGGTGGTTATTGATAAGCTGAATCAGCGTAAAGGGAAAATGGTAAATATGCTGAAAATGGATGGTGGATTAACCCGGATAATTTTCCATATACCGACGCGGGGGCTTCTTGGGTATCGTTCTGAATTTATGACTGATACGCAGGGTATGGGTATGATGAACTATGTGTTTCATGAATATGGCCCGTACTGTGGAGAATTAAAAAATCGCCATAATGGCGCCATGGTTTCCATGGAAAAAAATTGCGTCTCCATAGCCTATGCCTTAGCAAATCTTCAGGAGCGGGGCACCCTTTTTATCGGGGCAGGAGAAAAGATTTATGCGGGGCAGATAATTGGTGAAAATAGCCGAAGTGCCACCTTAAAAGTGAATCCTGCTAAGGGCAAGAAATTGTCCAATGTGCGATCTTCTGGGGCTGACGATGCGGTTGTTCTCACGCAACCACGAAGAATGACCCTTGAAGACTGCATTGCGTGGATTAATGATGATGAATTGGTGGAGATTACTCCAGAGAATATACGCTTACGAAAAATGACGATGTCAAAATAGAGAGGGAGTTACTATGAGGACCTTGGATATGCTTCCGGAAACACCCCGGAAAAAAACGAAGATTGTTGCTACTATTTCTGACAAGAACTGTAGTACGGAGTTCATTACCGAGCTTTACAAAAACGGTTTAAATGTGGTGCGTATTAATACTGCGCACCAAACACCGGAGGTTTCCAAGGAAGTCATAGATAATGTGCGGAAGGTTTCGGAGAAGATTGCTATTATGATCGATACAAAGGGGCCTGAGGTTCGTACTACCGCTGCCGATGAGGAGATTCCTGTGGAGACCGGAGATACGGTGTACTTTGCGGGACGACCAAATACCCCCTTTTCTGGTGATACGGTTAATGTTTCCTATACACATTTTGTTGAAGAAATCCCCGTGGGAAGTCATATTTTGATTGATGATGGAGAACTTACCTTTGTGGTAAACTCCCGTGAAGGGGATCGCCTTTCCTGTGTTGCTTTAAATCAAGGGGTTGTTCGGGGTAAAAAGAGTGTTAATGTGCCCAATGTGCACTTGCATCTCCCAACCCTTACAGAGAAGGATAAGCAGTTTCTTCGCTTTGCCGTGGAAGAGGAAGTCGATTTTATTGCCCACTCCTTTGTGCGTAACAAACAGGATTTACTTAATGTTAAGTCCTATTTAGCAGGCCAAAAGAACTGTTGTCGTATTATCTCCAAGATTGAAAATCAGGAGGGAGTTGATAACATTGATGAGATTTTGGATCACTCCTACGGTATTATGATTGCTCGGGGTGATCTTGCCGTAGAAATTCCTCGTGAGCGGATTCCTTCAATTCAGAAAAAGCTTATTAAAAAATGTATTACCAAGCGAAAACCTGTTATCATTGCAACACAGATGCTACACTCCATGCTCTCAAATCCAAGTCCAACCCGGGCAGAGGTAAGTGACGTGGCGAATGCGATTTATGATGAAGCAGATGCTGTGATGCTGAGCGGAGAAACGGCCAATGGAAAATATCCAGTAGAGTCTATCCGGGTAATGTGTGATATTGCTGTTGAGGTAGAAAAGGACTTACAGCCCTTTTCAGATATTCATCCCATAACCTTAAATACAGAGGTCTCTGCGTATTTATGTAAATCGGCCATTGAATCGGCAAACCGTCTCAATGCAAAGGCGATTATTGCAGATACGGCCAGTGGGAGAACCGTGAGAAATCTTGCGGGATATCGGGGAAATACGCCTATTTATGCTCTGTGTTACAATGATCATATTGTCCGCAGTCTTGCTCTTTCCTTTGGGGTTACTCCCTACTTCTTCGATGGAAGTACACAGCCGGTAACGGATCGTGCCTTAAAAAATGCCATGAAACGTCTTGCGTATCACTTTAATTTTGCAGAAGATGACTACCTCGTTATACTTTCTGGAAATTACGGCGCTCAAGTTGGAGCTTCCTATATTGGTATTACCACTACGGCAGAGCTTGAAAATGATGTGTTTATTCGGAGAGATTAAACTCTCTACTCGGCTTCTTTACTGAGGAGGTTTGTAACCATCTCGATAAGCTGCTCATTGTCAAAGGGTTTTTTCAGGGTACAATCTACCTCAAGCTCTTTTGCAAGATCAAGATAGCGTTCTGCTTCAATTCTTCCACCACCAGAGATGGCGATGAGAGGTATATCCTTATTTTGTTCCCGGATGGTCATGATAATTTCCATACCTTCAACTTGGGGCATAATAATGTCGGTTATCACGAGATCAAACCGTTCTTGAGAGAAGAGCTCAAGGGCTTTTTGTCCATCTTCCATGGTAACCACATCATAGCTATTTCCAAGAAGCTTTTCCATAATAGTCAAGATAAGCGGGTCGTCTTCAATTACAAGAATTCGTTGCTGCATACTCTGTCCCCCTGTTACGGTGTTTTTTAGTCTGCTCGAATGAGCTCATTGTGATACCGCTCCCACTGTCGTTTATTGCGATGAAAGCGATACTTTCGTCGTATTTTAAAGGTAATTGGTTCAATATCCATATGATAAAAGTCAACGACCGCTCGAAATTGAAACAACGAGCGATCGCCATACTCACTGGTTTCTACAATCTTAAAATATGGCTCGGCGTGGAGGGCTTTGGGGTTTGTTGTGGCAACGATGTGTTCTAAATCGCTTTCACAAAGCCGGAGAAGGGCCTCCTTGGCAAAGTCTGCGCGCTGGGCAGTAGAAGAGCACGCTCCGAACAAAAGTAACAGAGATACTACGAGAGTGTGTCTCATTTGTATTGCTCCTCATGGCGTATATTCATCTTTGTTTTGGTATCATAGAGATGAAGGCGATTTCCCGGTATAAGAATTGATTGGAGATCTCCACGGGATACGTGGCGTGAACGATGTACGAAAAAACGAATCGTTGTTGCGTCGTTTTTACCTGCCCGTGCAATAATAAGACTTCTATCTCCGGGAGTTTCTGTCATTTCCACACGGACAGAAATCTCTGTGGAAAGATTTGCAACACTGCTGTTTGTTTCTGTTTTTAAGCGAATATCCTGAGGGCGTATAGAGGCAAGTACCTCCACTCCATCGTACTTTTGTAGGGCGGGAGAATCACCAAGGGCAACCCGAATTGGACCAATGGATGAATGGAGAATTGCATCTTTTCCATCCGTTTTGAGGGTTCCTGTGAGGGTGTTTGTTACAGGGCTCCCAATGAAACAGGCGGCATTATAGGTTGCGGGACTATCATAGAGTACCGATGGCTTATCGTATTGTTCTACCTGTCCATTACGCATAACCGCAATGCGATGACTCATGGTCATGGCCTCAATTTGGTTATGGGTTACATAAATGATTGTTTTACCAACCTTCATGTGAATCCGTTTTAATTCCTCCGTTGCCTTTTCCCGAAGGGCTGCATCGAGGTTGCTCAAGGGCTCATCAAGGAGCAGAACATCTGGATCGAGAACAAGGGCCCGTGCTAAGGCTACTCGCTGACGTTGTCCGCCGGAAAGTTGTTTCGGCAAGCGCTCTGTGTATTTTTCTAAGCCAAGTAGGGGAAGCACCCAATCCAGCTTTGTAAAAATATCGGCACGGTCCTTTTTTTGAATCTTTAATCCAAAGGCGATGTTGTTGCGTACATTCATATGGGGAAACAAGGCATAACTTTGAAAAACCATTCCAATAGGACGTTTTTGCGGTGGCACAGGATTCATATACTTTCCACCAATGTACAACTCTCCAGAATTAATTTTTTCTAACCCTGCAATCATACGAAGCAGGGTTGTTTTCCCACATCCCGATGGCCCGAGAAGCGTAACAAATTCCCCCGTTTGTATTTCAAGGTTGAGGTTAGGAATAACCGTATTATTGCCAAACCGCTTATGAATATTTCGTAGAATGAGTCCTGCCATATTGCCTCTTATTTGACAGCGCCGGTTACAATGCTTTGCGCCATGTATCGTTGGATCACATAGGTAAATATAATTACGGGTACGCTTACAATTACGGAAATCGCTGCATGAATGTTCTGTCGCGGTGCACTTTGAAGAAGATCTGCTAGATACAGGGTGAGAGTCTTTGTGCTTCCTCCACCGAGAAGATAGTGGGCAAAGATAAATTCATCCCATGAAAGTAAAAAAGTATAGACACTGCATACCACGATGCTGGGAATAATCATAGGAACCAGTATTTTAATGAAAATACTCATTCTTCCCGCTCCCATGACTAAGGCCTGTTCCTCAATATCGCGGGGAATCATTTCAAAGGCAAACATGGAGATGAATATAATGTATGGGAGAGAAAGCAAGGTGTGGGCAAAAATGACTGCGTAGGGCGATGAGTAGAGGTTAATGCTGATAAAAAAGGAGGTAATGGGTATGACGGAGGAAATATCGGGAAAGAGCCGTACTGAGATAATAAGGATGAGAAAGATCTTGCGAAAGGGGATGCGATATCGAGCTAAGACATACCCGGCGGGTAAACCCAAGGAAAGGGTAAGTAAAACCGTGTTAACCGCAATGAAGAGTGAGTTTTGAATAACCCGTATAATAGCTCGATCATTTAAGACATAGCGAAAGTTGTTGAGGGTTGGAGCCGTTGGCCATAGGGGCAGGGGGGTTCCGGGTGATACCACAGAAGTATGGAGGGAGTATTTGATCAGCATATAGAGTGGTGCCAGTATCACGGCGAGAATGCAAACGGTAAGGAGAGCCCATACAAGGCGTTTTATAATTTGTCCTGATGGTCCAAGGCTACTACGCAGCTGAAGCATCACTCCCCCTGTTGATAAGTCGTTTTTCGATATTCTGTAACAAAAACAGTAAAGTGAAGAGAGATAGAATAACGCAGACCAGAAGAATAAGTGCTACCACGGAGCCCTTTTCTGGCTGGCCGCTGAAACCATTATAATAATGTTCTACCAAGGTGCCTAAGAGATAGTAGCGCCCGGAAAGAACATAGGGAAAGATAAATTCTTTCCACATTTCAATAGATCGGAGGAGAATCACTGTTTTTATGGCAGGAAAAATGAGCGGGATGACAATAAAAAGCAGGCGGTGTCGAAACCCTGCACCAAGGGTTTTTGCTGCATCAAAGATACTAACATCCACAGCGTTAAGCCCAGACAAGATTATCAGCATGGAGAGGGGCATGTCCCGCCATACCTTTCCCATCATTGAAAGAATCAGAGAAAACCAGCGATTCCCGCTCCAATTAATATCTGTTTCAATGATGGCGGGAAAAAAATCATATCGTCCCATAAGTAGATCGTTAACCATGCCACCTTGTGAATTAAAGAGGATAAAGAAAAGGGAGGCAATGACGAGGCCAGGAAAAGCCATGGGAAGAATGAAGAAGGAACGGAGGGTAGATCGTAGCACCGGCGCTGTGTAGATAAGCAGAGCCAATAGTATACCGATACAGAGTTCCGTAGGAGTGCCGACAAGAACAAAGAAGAGAGAGTTTATGAGCGCGTCAGAAAACTCTGGATCTTGTAATACTTGTTGCACAGGCGTCAAGGAAGGGAATACTCCCCGGTGGGTAAAGGCAAGCTTTAATAAGTAGACAATAACAAGAACCAAGGAAGTAAAAAGATATATAGCCGCTGGTAACAACGGCCATATATCAATAAGCTTGCCTTTCAGCAATGAGGCGATCTGTATCATGCCCGCAGGCTTACTCCTCAAAAAGAGCTTCTATGCGCTGAACATAGCCGTCATTGAGTGCTTCGCGTATGTTCTCAGCGGTGTAGCCAACATTCTGGTTTGCTCCATCAATAAAACTATTCCATGCATCAATATAGGTGTAGCCAATGTCGGAATATTCACGAATACGAGGTACGGTGGTAATGGAGTCGGTAATTTGAAATTGTAGCTGCTCAATGGAGGTTCGGTAGATATCCCCAACCCATCCCATATCATATGTCTCAGCAATGTTAAACAGAATATCGCGACGCACGGGGATCATGCCAAATTGCGCAGATTCATTTACATGCACGCCTCTATTGGTGATGAATTTGGCAAGTTGGTACCCCATGTCTGCATTGGGAGAGGAGGTTGGTACACCCCACCACCATCCACCGACCGTAATTCTCCGAGAACCCTCAAAGCGGGGTGTGCCATCTTCATTGAGGGTAAAGGAAACCCCCTTAGGTACAACGGCTACGCCCATATCACTTGGATCTTCAAGGAACGATTGCATTCCCGGGTCTTCTTCCCAGCCATGAATATTAAAACAGTCAATTTGTTGCATGTATGCCAGAAAGACGTTTCCGTCTTGAATGCCAGTATAAATATCGTTTCCTCTCCAGCGGTTATTCCATATTCCAGGGTTGTAGATACCCATATCGATAAACACTTTTTCCCATAGATAGGTTTCGTCAACGGCATCGCCACTCATAGAAATTATATCATCTCGTGTTGCCCCCAGTTGGTAGGCACGATCTACGAAAAAGAGCGCTGTACCCTCATACCGATCACCACGATGGGCAATTCGTCCAGTTCGGCGACCGTAATATTCCTCATTGGCCCAAATATACCCTACGGTAAACAGGTCGTAGAAGTCCCAGTCAGAAGGATCTTTTGAAAGTTCATATTCTCGTGGAAGCCCAAACCCATTTGCTTCCTGTAATACTGAGTCTATTTCAGCACGGTAGTCATCAAATTTAGAGTAGGCGTCTTCAACTTTGCTTTTCCGATAAAACAGGATGCGTGTTTCAAGTTTTCGGGGTATATAGTAGTAGTTTCCTTTTTGAGTCCCGAGCTCTTTGGCAAGGGGGTGGTAGACACGCATATCCTGTTCAAGGTAGGCGGGGTCTGTTTCGATATCGCTCAAACGATGAATATATCCTTCTTCAACAAGTTGTTGGGTGATTTCAAAGGGGGCCTTTACGAGAGATATTTCATTTCTATTTTGATCCAATTCAAGGATTCTTCGCAGGTCAGCAGCGTTTCGAAAGTCCGCGATATTTACTTTGACATTGTAGCGATCTTCAAAGCGGGGGACAATTTCATTTTCAAAAAACCGTTTTTGTGCATCCAACATGCGAATCAAGACGGTTATTTCCTCTTTCTCTTTTCGGGGCCCGCATCCGCTAAAAAGGGTAAAAAGCGAAAGTGCGAGAAGAGAAAGGATTACTGTTTTTCCATATTTCATCAAGGCCTCCAATACATAATATGATTTGCCAAGCAAGTAATATATAAATTATACCATGATGCGGGTTAAATTTCTTAGAAATCTTCCCTTTTCCGTTCCTCATGGATACTTTCCTTATCAAGTATCTTTTGCCCCATAAAACGAATAAAACTTTCAGCCATAGAGGGGGTGGATGTCATGGCTTTACGAAGATCACTGTACTCAATGACAAAGAGGGTGCAGTTGTCACGGGCTACAGCAGAGGCTCGTCGTATACCACGACTCAAAGCTCCTGCTTCTCCATAGGACTCACCAGTTGTTCGTGAGCTCATATGTTTGGAGTGTGGCTGTCCAACATTCTGGATAATATCTAGGGTGCCTTCGTAGATGAGAAAGAGATGTACCGCCTTGTCTCCCTGTCGGGAAACGATCTCCCCGGGCTTGCAATGAAGTAGACGTGCTTGTTCAGCAATATGTACCAGATCTTTTGCCAATACGTTTTTGAAGATAGCGATGGTTTTGAAAAAGATTATTTTTTCAACAATTTCAAGGGTTTCTCGTTTCAAATCACCCTCCTTTGTAGTTTCATCAAGGACCTTCTCTATTATGTAGAGGTTTTTATTTTCCATTTGTTTAAAAAACCGTTTTGCCTGTGCCGCTGTCGTTTCGGTGTACGAAAAATAGGTGTAGTGCCAGAGAAGCACCACCTTTTGGTGCCAGCGATTTGTTGTCTCAAAGAAGAGTTCTGTTCCGGCTGTAATATTAAAGAACCGTTGCCCTACTTCTGAGTAGGTTTTCCATGGGCTGTCTTCCAGAATTGGAATGAGAATATCTTTGAGGCTTGAGTTGGGTAACATTTCAATAAGCTCTACCAAGGAGGCGCGGTCATCACTATCGTAGAGAGAGAACTCTTGCCGGGCTTTGGTAAGAAATGAAGCTCCTTCAAGAATAACGAGGGTGTTGAACACCGTATGTCCTGCATCTAAAAGTTCTCCCCGAAGATACTCTTCCATGAGGTTCGTAACGGGTGATTTCTTGATGTGGGGAACCTTTGTACACGCAGTGTAATATACTGATGCTTTTAAATACGCTTTTTCACACTGAGCTTGTGCATAGGCACGAATACCATGGTAATGACTCCATTCATGGGGAGATATGCTTTGGTAGTATTTTGTACGCAGGGCTACCAAGGCTTCGATAATTTGTGGATTAATGGCTGCTTGGGGATATTCCTTGATAAAATTATTCAGAACAACCACTTTATCCCGAGGTAGTGTTCTCAGTTTTTTAATGATAATACGACGCTTCGTTGTTTCAAAGTATTGACAGAGATAGAGAAGGCGTTCCAGTTCCATGTCGTTTGCCTTTGTGAATATGGCATCCACAATATGGCTTACTTTTTCATTATCGAAATAACCGAGGTTGTTGAGAACTTCTTCAGAAATACCATGTTTACGTAGATGTAGCAACCCCATTATCCCGTATTGTCGCTCTTGAAAAGGGGTGTCGGGTTCTGAAATGAGCGAAGAAAAGTACGTTCGTGCCCAGCTTTTATCTACCACGCTATGAGTAGACAGGGCAAGAATGGCATAGTATTTATCCCGGGGGTTTTCCGTGAGAATAAAACGAGACCAAATGGTATCACGATAGTCATCAATGGGGATATCATTGTAAAATAGGGACAAGAGGAGTTGATTGTAAACTTCCGGTTTTGAAACCGTGAGATAATGAGATATTATCTGTGTTCGTGGTATGGTACTCAACTCTCCGCATGAACGGGCTATAATTTTCATGATGCCCAGGTCGGTCTCCTTTCGAGCTATTTGGACAACCAAGGCTTCAAGGTCCTTCTCGTCTGAGTGCAGAAGTATGTTGACAAGAAATCTCTTGATATCCCTTTCGTAGGAATCATAGTTAGTAAGAAGGGCCGTCATATCTTTAATTTCATGACTCGCAAGGTTTTGGGCGAGGGTTGAATAGAGATTATAATTCAGATTCGATTTCTGGTAAGTTGCCCCCGTCGTGAGGGTACGAATATACGTGTTCTGGATTTTTTTTCCAAAGTAGAACATGAGCCATCCGGAAAGAGAAACCGTGGAGATAATTAACCACGGTGAATCCTGATAGAGGATCAGCAGTATGGCGGAGCCTATAATTGCTGCCGGCTTTATAATTCCTTCAATCACTGTTTTAGATCGGCCACGTTTTTCCTTATCTATGGCGGCAAAAAACATTTGGTAAATGGGAGAGAAAAAGTTTTCAAAGAAGGTGTATCGGACTACCTGAAGAAAGAGGAGCAAAAAGAAGGGAATACCAAATTCGATTGTGCTCCCAGAAAAGGCCATAAACACAAGAAAAAGGGTGGCTCCAAGTGAGAGGGCTCGTGGCATGTATAAAAAGACACGGGTAAAGCCCCGTTCACTTACAATATCTGGAGTGATATGTCGAAGACTGGTTATGGTGATAAGACTATGAGCAATATAAAATGTGAATTGAAACCCCGCAAGATTAGTAGAGTCTTTATAGATAGAACTGGTAATAAACCAAAAAAGTAATCAAGCATAAATATGGCTATGTACGTAAAGAAATAAAGATATCCAATATTTTTTACCAAGGGCATGGTAAGAATCTCTTTGATATCTCCTATCAGTGATCGTGTGTTTTTACTTCTTCCCGAAATGGCTTCTATGGGGACAAGGTGTTGTCCGTAGATGGAATTGAATTTTGCGGTGTAAAGATAGGCAAGTATATAGAGAAATACCCAGAATAAAAGGATGAATTCAGGGGAAAATGGGATAAGAAGCAAGCGCGATGCAATGGCACCTGAAAGCCCCCCGATGAATCCCCACGCGGTTATCTCTGGAAAAGATAGTTTCGCCTCCATTGTATCGTTAACATCAACAGCTACTGTCCAGAATGTGAGAAAGAGAATGGTTTTTAAGAGATAAGAAAGCGGATAGAGTATGAGTAAAAATGCTGTGTAAAAGGTAAGGTCTGCGGCCGCACTTAGGGTGTAAAGGATAAAAAGGATGCTGACAATACCTATGGCAGCTCTCAGAGTCTTTTGCAGAAGATTTCCTCGATGTGAAGAGTCAATCTGTGAAAAGAAAAAAGTGGGCAGCAAAAACAGAAGTACACCGTTAATAAAATTAAGCTTTGAGAGTACTGAGACACCGACTTCAGAGACAATGAGGGAGGTAACCCCAGTTTCTCCAACAATGGTAGCGCCGAAGATAAAGTACAGGAGACGTGCAAGTTGCTGCTTCTTTCCTGGTTTGTCCATCCTAATTTGTTGCCTCTGTTAAAAAAAAGGACCGGAATACTCCGGTCCAATAATACATCAATTAAATAGGATATGCAAGGGTTCTTTAAAAATGAAATCCTGCACTGATGTGAGAAGAAATATGCCCGAGGTTGCCGCTAAAGATATTGCCAAAGGTATAGAAAATATCTTCAGCTATTACTGCATCAACATAGAGCCGGTCTTCAATATTCAAGCCAAGACCAAAGGAAATCGTTGGAGATTTTCCGTGCTGATCTTTTTCTGCAATGCCATTAAAATACTCACCCAAATCACCATCTTCATAGGTAACCTGTGATAAGAGCTGTTGTGCACCAACTCGCCAAACGAGCCAGTCAGTAAGCATGTTTCGCTCAATACCAATCATTACTTTACCCCCATACTCATTCCGTTTGCCGTAATGAATATGGTTATTGGTAGATGCGGTATCTACAACGGCACGGCTGTCATTTTCATAAAACCCTTCTAAGCCAGCCCAGAAGAAACCACGGTCAATTCTGCTGGAAATACCAAACCCTGCGTTAAAATCAGTAATACGCTCATCATCGTCGTAATTAATGACGTTAGCCTGAATATGAGGAACGAAGGTTTTGTAATCATCTAAGTAGGCAAAAAGGCGAGCATCAATCGAAAAGGAGATATCATTATACATGGTCGTCGATTCATTATGAAACCGAGAGTGCCCGTCGAGGGTAAGGGCTGCGATATTAAAAGACGCATCAAGGTCCACATTGGGAGAGACTTCGCCATATACCCCGAAGGCCCCTTTTGCTACGCGGGTCATTTTGTTTCTTCCAGCTCTATCGGTGGAATCTTGCATCGCAAGATAGCCCGATGCACCTAAGGCCCATCCGTTTTCCAATACATATGCCGCTTGCAAATCAATTTTTGCTTGTACATCGTCAAGAAATGATACACTTTCCCAGCGATCGTTTCGTGCATCCTTTGGAGTGCCCACAAATCGATCTGAACCGGGGAGCACGTAATCGAGGTATTGGTCATACCGATTAAAGGTTGCACCTAAGTAGAGACCGGTCATATCTTCACGTTGTGAGATATAGTAGGTCCCCCCAAAGTATGGTCGTAAAGGGTCTGTATTGGTAAATTCAGGGGCATCTTCATCAGTAGAGTATGCCTCTTCATTTGTGTAGACCCCAAGGTCTCCAAGAAGCATCCCATTATACCGAGTGATAAGAGCCGGATTTCGATAGATGGATATGTTGTCCATAATATAGAAATCTGTCCCACCCATGGTCTCAATACGGGCATTGCTTGCCAGTATTGGTGTTGCACAAAGAGCAAGGCTCAATAGCAGGCCAATTCTTGTTTTCATACACTTCTCCATTTATTGTGTAAAGACAAAGGGATAGGTAACACTTGTTACGTCACCGGGGATATCAATGGGGCCGAAATTCCACGATCTGATCCGCTCAACAACAAGTTCTTCAAACTCAGGATCATTCATGGTTGTGCTCTCTACACTACAGTGGAGAACATTTCCGTCTTCGTCGATAGCCCAAGAGACCTCAATCATCCCTTCAGCGTCGGGATTGCTGTTTAGGTGTCGGTTGTAGGCATACTGCAGTGAGGCCATATTATTACGCACAGTACGCATAATATTTGCACGGCTTCTTCCACCTTCCATTCCTCCAGAAGAGGCTCTTTGGGTTGGTTCAACCTGTTGCACTTCACGGCGACGAATCTCTGTCTGTTGGGTTCGTTGTCGTCCTGAAAGTCCAGATAGATCAACGTCACCAGATCCTCCACCAAAGCCTGACTGCGAACCGGATCCGCCAAACCCAATGCCTGATGCGGAAGCACGACCAGCGCCAGATCCACCGCCAGACTGTATGCCTTGGCTTCCGGATAAGAGGGCATCTACACCTTGGGCATGTCCGCCCTTAGCAAGTGGGTCGGCATTTGCAACTTCTTCACCAGTAATAGGGCCAGAAAGTCGTCCCAAAACACCACGTTTCATAACACGTTCACGTGGGTCTCCACCGCCTCCACCGGTTTGGGCTTCGGGGGTATCGTCGGGTTCGTCAGGTTTTAAGGTTTGCTTTTCCCGCTCAATTTGTTCTTGCTTTTCCGGTTCTTCCTCTTCCTCTTCTTCCATTACCATTGTTTCACCAAGGGTTACGCTCCTTGTTTCTTCCCGTGTTTGGAAGAAGTCACCGTCAGCACTGATAAACTTGTAGGTTCTGAAAAAGACACCGATCCAGAAAAAGAGAAGTAATACGAGAGGAAATACAACTTTTAAACGTTTTCCTTTTCCGTATAGAATATGTCGGCACGTTGGTTCATGGCCTTCACATACTCTTCTTTTGTGAGAAGCACTCCTTCTTCCTCTTCTTCATCTTCGTCGTCATAGCCCTGAGTTGTTTTTTGGGGCTGCTCAGAGGCATCTACATTATCAGAGGGTGTCGATGTTGCTGGTTGTGTAGCAGAAGGAGTTGAGAGATCTTTTACAACTGTCTCAGCCCCAAGGCTTTCAAACCTTGCGCGAAGCTCAGCAGCTTTTTCTTCACTGAAGTCCTTGCCAATAGAAATGCTCTTTGTTTCCAATGCTTTGCGTACTTGCTCAGCGGGAGCACCAGAGATTGCTGCTACTTCAGAAGAAACTCGCTCAAGGGTTTCCGGATCAGTAGTTCGTTTTAATATTACTTGAAAGGCCATATCAGTCCTCCCCTCGTGACATTACGGCAAATTTCATTCCCGTAAAGCCCGTGCGGGCGCATATTTGCATAATATTAGTAACAACACTCATATACATACTTTTGTCAACTTGTATAATAATTTGTCGCATACTCTGTTCGGTTATCTCGTTTAGTGCAAAGAGTTGCTCGTTGGCCTTCATATGCATAGAGAGACTGTCTTCCATGATCTGCAAAGCAACAGGTTTATCCTCGTCAGGTTCAGTGTCAAAATTAACAAAAACACTATCTGTTAAGGCAAGAATGTCTTCCGTTGCTACCAAATCCCGGTTATCCAAGAGGATACGACCAGGAGCTATGGTTAACTGAAGACGTACCTCATCGGGGGTATCCACGGCTATGGAGTTTGGAAGCGCCAAGTCATCCGATGCAGTAAGCATAGAGCCATCGGCAGAATAACTTTGCAGAAGAAAGAGAAGGATAATGGTGAACATATCCATCATTGATGTAATGTTTAAGCCAAGATCAACATCTGCTGCAGAGCCGCCTCTTCCTCTTTGTTTTGGCATATCGGTATTCCTTTCTCTAATTTGCTCTCAAACTGTTTAGGGAGAGGTTTACCAATCCCGCGTCTTGAGCAACATCCATTATTTGAACCACCTTGTCATAAAACACCTGTGGTTCTGAAGCGATAATCAAGCTGTTGCGGTCTTCCGCTTCTTCATTGCGAGCACGAACCTCAATAAACGCCTGCTTTAAAATGTCATAGGCAGAAACTGGCATTCGGCGATATTTTGAGAGATCTTCCACCTTAATTGTTCTTCGTGCTGAAATTGTATCCACAGGTACCATTTCGCCATCAACCTCTTCTTTGCGAACCTCCGTTCGACGGGTATACGGACTATGGTTTGTGGTAAACAGATAGACCTGATCCCCCTCATTCAACTCGTCCTCTTCTAAGGGAAAGAAGGGTCTTCTACTATTAAACGATTTCGATACATACTCTATCTTCTCCAGCCCCGTTTCTTCGTCGCGGTCAAAACGATACCACCCATACCACGGTTCACCTGTTTTTTCAAAGGTCTCTTCGTCTATGGCCAAGGCATTCAGTAGTATCTCATATCGCTCACTTCTGCGAAATTGTCCTCGCTCAGTTCGCATGAGAGAATCGGGATAGGTTTTATCATACTTATAATTACCATCCTCATCATACATAATCTCATGATGATACGGTATGGTATCCATGGCATTGGTGCCGTCTGAGATGTACACATGCTCTTCGCTGTAATGAATACTGGCGAGCATTGCACTCTGCGTCATTAATGTCATGGCTGTATCAGAAACCAATACCGTAAACAGCATAAGGTTTCGTTCTTCTTCCAAATCCCGTTCGGTCTGCTGTACCTCGGTGGAGGAACCGCGTTCCTCCGGGAGGTTAATATCAATTGTTGCAATTTGAGCAAATTGAGCAGAGGCAAGCAGCAAGGGTATCAGCACCACCATGAGGTTCATGAAAGGCTTAAAGTCGATATCCTCAACTTTGATTTCATTCGTTTTTATTTTATTTGCCATACAATATGTCCTCTACTAAGGGTAGGTTTTCCAGCTTACTGTTCAATAAGGTTAATCAGTTTTGCTGTTTTTTCATCAAGGTCCTCTACCACTTTTTTAGATCGTTGCGCAAGAAACCCTTGCACGACAATACCGGTAACACCGACAACAAGACCGAAGAGGGTTGTTGACATCGCAACGGCAATACCATCGGCAAGAGCCGTTGAACGTCGTGCCGCTGGAGCATTTGCCACCGCGTCAAAGGAGAGCATCAGACCATAAATTGTACCCATAAGACCAATCATGGTGGAAATATTCGCAAATACATTCAAAAGAGAGATAAACCGAGTAATCTTTGGAGTTTCTGAAAGAAAGACCTCGTCTACGGCTTTCTGCACAGCCTTTGTACCCTTGTCGCGTTCGGAGAGAATAGGAATAATTGCCTTTGCAATAGGTTTCTTGGCATATTTCTTTTGCTGTGCAAACTTAATTGCCTTATCAAAATCACCTTTTTTCAGAAATTTAGCAATACTTGCCATAAAGGTGTTTGTACCTCCAGCAACACCGTACAAGTAGATAACTCGCTCTACTGCAAGAGCTGCGATAATACCACCAACAATGAGAATAAGGATCATTGCCCAGGCACCATCTGCCCACTCTCCGGTTCTCTCATCGACAAAACCAGTTGCAATGTAGTCAAGAAATCCCTTTTGCATTCCGTCACTCATAAGTAAACCCCTTATAAAAAGTTAGTTATTGGTTGTCCTACTGTTCGTTAATACCGAGTATCTCTCGGTATTCACGTATTTTTTCTTCTTCTTCACGAAGCGCTCTTCGTGCATTTTCTTCAATTTCCATGAGGCGCTCAATTTTTTCTTCGATGGGCATCTCTGAATTTGCTATTCGGTCAATTGTCGCAAGTGCTTGCTTTCTTTCATCAGCAGTGCGACGTTTTATCGCTGCAATTCGAGCTTGCTGGGCCTCTTCAGACTCTCGGTACTCTTGAAGAATCTCATCAAGATCCACTTGTTTATACTCTGAAGTGATTTGTCCCATGGTTTCTATTTCAACCATTTCAATCTCTTTTTGAATACTGTCAATCCACTCATTATGTCCAATATGAAGGTTTATCGCTATATCAATAGTTTCTTCATAGTATGGTACAGAGGCTGCAATATACTGGAGATAATGGTCGTAGAGCTCGTCCATATATATCTGCTCTTCTTCTGCTGAAAGTCCTGCCGGCATGGGAGCATCACGATAGAGTATCCCCACCTCTTTTAAAAGAAGTGCCTTTCGGTATCCACTCTCAACAACCAGTTCTCGAGCCTTGGGGATGTACTCGCTTTCAATGCCCTCAGCCTCAGCGCGCTCAATAAGGACAGACAAGTTTTCTATGGCACGATCGTATAGTCCAGGACAAACCCCTTTCAAGGCTTGAGCTCGTCCAACGATCTGATCTTCCACATCTCCAAAGACTTTACGTTCTTCATACATTCGGGCATAGTCGTAATTAAGCTTTGCCAGTTGATACAGTGATTTTACAACCCACTCACGAATTTGCTGCTCCATGGAGAGGGTGTATGCTTCAACGGTTTTCTCGATAATTTCACGAACATCGTCAATCTTGCCTTGGACCTCTCGTTCATTGGCACCAGTACTAAGATCAAAGCGAAGAACCTGTTCGTGATTCAGCTGGCCGTACGTGTAATACGCCTCGGCACCAAGTTCCGGTGCGATGGCCGCTTCATCCTTGTATTCGTCGTAGATCCGCGTTGCGAGACGAACATTGAGTTCAGCATTGTCAAAGTCATCAAGCTCTACGTAGGCTCGGGTCGCATAAATGAGGGCCTGAATTTGATTTGGTCGATGTCGTGAAAAGTTTTTCGCAAACTCTGCAAAGGCATCGGCCATGCGGCGTTGATCTCCCATTGCTTTATAGCAATACCCAATGGAAAAGGCACCATCGAGCCCTTCATCGGTCTCAGGGAATTCCTCTGCGAGAATCGTATATACTTCAATGGCACGTTCATAATTTTCTGCCCGATTTTCAAAAAAGTCACCAGCGCGATACAATGCGGCAGGCGTCTTTTCGTGCAGAGGATACTTGTTGTAGATTTCAACCATAACCTCACCGGCTCTATTGGGGGCTTGTGCGGTGTCATAGTAGTCCGCTGCAGTTGAGAAAAACGCGAGAGCCATTGCTGTATCACCAATGTTTTCAGCTGCTTCAATAGATATTTTTGCTGCCTCTTCGTATTTCTCGAGGTAGGCAAAGTTGATAGCAGCACGTCCATAAGCGTTTCGGCGCAATTCAACTTCTGCTTCTGGAAAACGATGGGGTAACTCTGAGAAAACAACTGCGGCACTGTCGTGCTGCTCAATTTCTTGAAACACGAGGCCCGCTTCAAACCATGCTTGTTTTCGGTGTTCACTCTCAGGGTAGAGCTCATCGATGCTTCGGAATGTTTCCGTTGCTTCTTGATACGCCCCTTGGTTTTTCTGATAGTTTGCCTTATTGAAAAGGGTTCCCGATGCCAAGGCGATAAGGCTTTCTCGTTCAGCCCCCTCTTGAATTAGAATATCATAATGATGTACTGCCTTGTCAAACTGACGATCTGCCGCGAAGGCATCAGCAAGAAGTTTTCTGGCGTCCCAAATAATATCTTCATCGTCATACGATGCAAGGAGGGTTTTGCAATCTTTAATAGCCCCAGCATAGTCCTTACCGTCAAATTGAACACTTGCAGCAAGAAGAAGTACCTCTGCAGCATCTTCGGAATCGCTAAATCTCCTTTGGTACGAGTGGATGTACTCAATAAACTCGCGCGTTGAAGCAAGGTCATAGGATTCTTCTTCGCTGAGGCCGCGCTCTTTCATCTCTTGCTTGCGAAGCTCATTTAAACTAGCGATGGCGTTATAGCCAGCCTCTTCTTGAGATATCTGCTCAACACTTTGCTCTTGTTCTCGTCTCAGCTCTTCAATCATTTCTTCACTCATGCCAACGGTATCACCCATGTCCGGGGTATAGTCGGCATATTCTGAGAGATCGGCCTGCGCAACAAAGTCGTAGTATTCTGCAGCTTTTCTATGTTCTCCAAGGACACTGTAGATATCACCTGCATAGTAGTGGTATTGATATACTCGCCACTCATCCTCGTCAAAATCAGAAATGAATCGATTATACATGGCAAGGGCTTGTTGATACTTCTCCACTCCTTCAGGGCTTGGTTCTCCCGTGTCGGTCGTGTCTTTCTGAGCCTCTGAGTGATAGTAGAGAGCTGTTGATGAAATGGCATCCTTGACATGCTCTTCTGCTTGTGCCAAGGCGATTGCATTATCACGGTTGTTCGCCGCCCATGATCCATCACGGTGGTATCTTTCAATAAGCTCTTCCCGTGCAGCGTTTGCCTCTTCATATCGTCGGTTAATAATGTGGGCATTCATAATGCGCATTTGGGCCTTGGGGGCTCGTTCAAAATGAGGAAAACGTTCCATGGCTGTACTGAGGGCAAGTATTGCTTGGTCATACTGTCCATGTTCAAAGTTTTTAAAACCAACTTCGTAGATTACCGTGTCTTCATAGGTTCTTTGGCCAACACGGTCAAAGTAGTCAAGGGCATGTTGAGCCCCTTCTTCTGGAAGATCTGAAAAGGCAAGGGAGATATAGTCAAGGGCATTACGACGAAGGTCTCCTCGAGGAAATATGTCGCGATCTACATTGTCCACATACTGCGCAAACATTTCCGCAGAACGAAGAAGGTCTCCAATGTTATAGTAGATCTCGGACTTTCGATAATGGGCAAGTTCACGGTTGATGGCTGTGAGCTGCGACATGTCGATCTCCTTCAGATGACGAAGGGCGTCACGGTGTCGAAACTCATCAAAATGCATTTGAGCAATTCTAAAGTGTGCATTGTTCACCAAACGGTGGTCTGGAGCATGCTCTATGAGATCTTTGTAGGCCTGCATTGAAGAATCTACTTCACCACGCAGGTTATAGATACCCCCAATTTGGAAATAGGCGTTTGCCAGCTGATTTGATTCCGGATATTCTTCTACGGCTTGCTGATATGTGCGCAGAGCTTGTGTGTAGTCAGGGCGAGGAGCTGTTGGTCGGTCTCCTACGGGGTTTCTGTTCCATTCAGCAAACGCTTCCTCATAGCGGTTTTGGGCTTGCACAAATTCATTTCGTGCTCGTTGGTAATAGAGCCGTCCCAAGGAGTATATGGCTTCGGCACAGATGTTCCTTTGAAAACCCGTTGCATCTTCGCACCCATCAAGGGTTCGTTCATATCGTCGTATGGATTCATTAATGCTTTGAGCGGAGCGTTCATCATCGCTTCGGTCACGGCTACTTTCTCTGGTCTCGATACGTTCACGTTCTTCCCGGAGCTGTCTGAGCCGTTCCCGTATCTCTTCGGCCGATTCGGCAGAGCTTGTAGCGGGGAAGATAAATCCGAATGAAATAAGTGCAATAAGCAGATATGTACAATTCCTCATGGTAACCATTGACTCCTTGCCGTTATCAAATTGTAAGCTACACCAGTTAAACATCTAATTTAAATTAAATCAAATCTTTTTGCTTATTTTTTATTCTTTTTGTCTAATTTTCATATGAGGGTCTCCGCGACTATGGCATGGGGGAACAATTCCGCTACGTTGTGGGCGTGGGCCCTGTTTTGGGCGATCCCAACCACGGTAGAACCAGAGCCGCTTAAAAAAGATGCACAGCATCCCGCCTCACGTAAGGCCGTTGTAATTTGGCTGATACGGGGCTCTTTTTGTATGATGCACTTTTGAAAATCATTGTGAAACAATGGTGCCATCTCACGGTATTCGTTTCTTTCCAGGGCTTTGATAAGTGCCTCAGTGTTTTTTATCTCTTTTCCGCATAGTGGGTAGATGAGTTCTTTGTAGGCGCGAGCCGTTGCTATGCCAAAGGGAGGAATTACCAGTACAAAGGAGAAGGTGCATTCTGTGGGAATTGCCGTGAGGGTTCCTGTTGTTTCGCTGTCGAAGGCCGTTTTTCCCAGAAAATAATAGGGGATATCCATTCCAAAGGCTCCTCCTATGGCCATTTTCTCGGCAGGTGAAAGGGACAGTTCCCATGCTGTATTCAAAAGGTTGATCATGGTTGCTGCGTTGGCACTGCCGCCGGCAAGGCCTCCCTGTACCGGAATGTTTTTCTCTAGCTCGATGTGGTATTCCTGTGGGTGTTTATACCGGTCTTGCATGAAGCGTAAGACTGCTATACACAGGTTTGTCTCGTCACAGGGAACGCGGGAGTCGGTACAGGTAAGCCGTGTTTCTTCAGCTGGAGTGAGGGTAATTGTGTCAGCAAGATCAATCTGGTGCTTCACAATGCCCATTTCATGATATCCCGCCAGCGGTCCATGAGTAATTTTTCCGATAATGTCGAGAGCAAGGGTTATGCGAGTGTATGATTTTTCCTGTACTGCAGAGTTATTCGGCATACTCTATCCATTTCCATATTTTAAGATTGTTTTGTTCGTCTCGTCGGAGTAGGAAGTATTGTCCCTGTATGGTAAAGGTGTGTCTTCCATCTCCAAGTTGTGGAGCCTCCAGGGCTATTTCTGCACGCCCCGTTTGCACTACGATGTAGGCGTAGTCATCTTCGGCTGAAAGTGGGCTTCCAGTGTGGGAAAAATACTCCACGGATTCGATAAACATGGAGCGGGTAAAAGAAAGGTGTTCTGCACGGTTAAATAGATTATCGTGTATCCGTCGTTCATCCCTAAACTCCAGCGGGATAAACTGTATATCCGGTGGTACTGTTTCATCAAAGACAATGCTGTCGGGAAGTCGTTCAGCCCCGTAGGGGAAATCAAGTCCTGAAGTGGGAGGGACATATATGTAGGAAGATAAGTCGAGAGTGTCATACATAAGCGTGGTGAAAAGGGTGATGTTTCGTTGCTCGTATGACTCCTGTAGCAGGGTTATTACCTCTTCTGGTGTGGTGCTTTCGAGGTTTCCCTGCGGGGTGTTCTGTGACGGAAAAAAAGGGTTGAAGCATGCCGTAAACATGCCAGCACTAATAGCCAGGGCTAAAAAAAGATGTCTCCTTTGTTGCGTCATGTTCCAGGCTTTCCCATCGTGTGATTTTCCATCGTTGTGAATCTCCGTATGTTAAATATATAAGGATCTTTTCCTGAAGAGTGTCTTCGGGCAAGAAAATTGTAGATTTTCGCACGGGGAGTTCGTGCTCTGCTCCATCCTTGGGAAAAAACTCGGCGGAATCTCCCTGCCATTCAACACGAGGGGTGTGGCTTGTTTCGATGTCAATAAGGCGTTCTATGAATTCATCCCGATTCCATGTGTTTTCCCGTGCGTCGGTAAAACGAAAGCTCTGTGAGAAAAATGTGCCGTACTCAGCGGACGGTTCGAAGTTGATGTCCACGGTGCTTTGTATTATCGTCATAAAGTTAAGCGGGTCTGATATGTCGCCCTCCGGTTCTGGTGCTGATTCCGGTGAAAACAGAGCACAAGAAGAAAAAACAAGCGCAAAGAGTACAGTTTTCATAAGGTCCTCCGGAGTGAAAGAGCAATATCCCATCTGCCGGTGGTGCGTGACCGTGACAGATCAAGATCATATCGTAGATGTCCTGATAAAAAATGAGTGTCTGACAGGAGTATTTCGCCCTTGAGCTGGGGAGTAATAAAAAGGTATGATTGGGTTTGTGTATAGGAAGACACATAGTCCCATTCGTAAAAGGTGCTGTGCCGCAGGCGTAGGCCCCCCGTAAGGTTTCGTGTTTCTGCATCTCCTATGGAAGCGCCACCATAGAGCACTCCTTCTCGATTCTTTCGTGTTACCTCATAGGCATTATCGGAGATGTCGCCGTTGTCGTAGTAGTATAAGCCTCCTTCCCCATGGAGAGACACCGCTGGGTTGGGAAGTTCTTGCGTGGCGCGGGAGGTTACATAAAAGTGACGACGATGCGTTGAGTCTGCATGGATAAAAAAGCGTGGCTCAACCCTCGCGCCAAGGTCGCTTTCTACTTCCAAGGTGCTACGAAGCTGTTTCGTTGCACGAATACCACCGAAAATTTGTCGTCGAATATAGCTGTTGTGGCTTTGCTGTGGCGAGAGGTAATTGCTTGTTTCCCGGAGGCTGTGCAGGCGGGTAGTGAGGGAAAGGCGCGGAGAGATTTCTTTTTCAAATCGCCCCTCATGAGAAAGAAACTGTTTGTCATAATCAAGGTTATATTGGCGACCATTTACTTCTTTGGGATAGGTACGGCGTTCTCGTTGTATGCTAAAGGAGTAATGTACGTCCATGGGAAGTCCTGTGTACACAAGGCTGTTTTTAAATAGAGGAGAAAAGAGTTCTGCATCTCGAATGGTAAATCTTGGGCGAAGTTCTTCATAGGTGTCTCGCTCTTTTTCATACTCGCGGTACAGATACGTAATGTCACCCACGGCAAGGGTGAGCTCGGCGCTTCCGTCTATGTGGGCATTATCGCCAATGGTATAGGGAAGATCTATGTGGGGGGAGAAATCACGTCGTCTTCGGCTTGCGCGACGATCTTCATGAGGAAAGTGGTATGAATCGTGGCGGTAGTGGATATGGACATCAGGGGTTCCAATAATTGCCCTGTTTCCTTCCCCAAGTCCTGTAAGTGTACCGCTTACATTGAGAGTGTTGTCTACGCGGAGCGGGGCACTGCTGAGATTTTCCGAGTAGCCGTATATGTTTCCCATGCGTCCATGTACTAAGGTGTCCGATGCAGAGATATGGAGAGAGTCAGCAAGAACCAGTCCTTCTCGGTGCCATGCCATGTGTGCGTTGCCACTGGTGACACGGGTGTTCACATCGCTGCCCATGTAGCGTCCGGACATGCTTCCCGATGCATAGAGTGAGTGGTTCGGAAACAGGGGGGTCTCTCTGTCGCCCGCAGAAAGTGAGAAATATACACCATCATCATAGGTGGCGCTGTCGAGAGGGGTGGCAGACCATGGGGTTTCAAGGGCGGTCGTCCAGATGTCAAAGGTGTATCCCCCTGATGCAACAAGGGGGGTAGAAAACAGCGTTGTTTGTACAACGGGGCCTATGGACAGGGAGGCAACACCGTAGCCGGCCTCAGATTGTGGTTGTTGCAAGTAAAAAGCGGGAGACAGCTCTATTCCCGGGTGAATAGTAGATGAGTTTACATGGAGCAACTTACTGTTCATCCCAAGATGTTGTCGTTGAGAACCTCTGCTTTGATCGTAGAGAAGCTGGTACTCTGTAGTATGTGAAAGGGTAAAGGGAGCAATGGTCGTGGTATAGCTATGGGATCCGTCCACGCTGAAATTGTCGTGGTAATAGTATGATTCTACAGAGTAATTATGCGCGGCGTACAGCTGCATGCTCAGCAGGGCAACGCAGATCCTTACGAGTAAAGTGTTTGGTATAATTCGAGCCACTGGGGCACCTCTAATTCTTCGGCACGGACATTCTCATTAATTTGGCATGTGCGAAGGGCTTCACGTACTTCTTCTTTGCTTTTTATGTGGGTGGATAAAGGGGTAAGAAGTTTTTTTCGTCGCATGGAAAAGCCCCGAGATACAAAATTGAAAAAAAGCGGGAGCTCTTCAGGCGCCAAGGGGCCACTTGTATCAGGGGTAAGATGAATTTGAAACACGGCTGAGGTTACTTTCGGGGGCGGAAAAAAGGCTCCAGGAGGAACGGTGAACAGTTGGCGCGGTTCGCCGAAATAGCCGCATAGAATTGTAAGAAAGCTTCTGTTTTTACCGCCACCCTTGTGACAGATTCGTTGTGCCACCTCTCGTTGTACCATACAGGTTAGGCTGCGCAGATGAGTCCCTGTGAGCAGAGCTTGTTTTATTATGTGAGAGGCAACGTTGTAGGGGAGGTTTCCCACAAGATGAAAGGGGGTTGTGATTGTGCTGTAGTCGTAGGCAGCAGCATCCCCCTGTATAATCGTGCAGGGTCGCCCATGGATTGTGCTTTCAAGATGCGGAATAATAGTTTTGTCAAGCTCTATCATTGTAAGAGGAGCATCATATGAAAGAAGTTCTGTGCTTAAGGCACCTGTCCCGGGGCCGATCTCCCAGATCTCGTCGCCCTGCTCTATGGGAAGTGATGCGGCAATCTTTTCCACATAATGATGGGTTGTGAGAAAGTTTTGTCCAAAGTTACGATTTGGCTTATGCGACGGCACCCCTACTCCTTTTCGTTGAATATATAATAAGCAACAACTATTCACGGCATTAGAGGAGAAAAAAAGAAGGAGTAGCGTACGCTACTCCTTCAGATAGAGAATACTGTGCAATCTTAGCGAACAAAAGCTCTCTGAGTAAGAGATTGGCTATTGTTTACACCGCGTACATTTATCATATATACGCCGCGTGCAAGATTGTTCAGTTCTATATTGTTTACACCTTGCGAAAGCTCTGTAGAAGAGAGAGATGTTACAATACGACCACTGGCAGTTGCAACACTCACGTCATACTTACCGCTTTGGGCAACATTCAGAGAAAGAGCGTTGTTATTCAGTGTATTTACTGCAAGGTCACTGATGCTTGTTGTACGCTCTGTATCAATAATAGATACGGTTCCTTGTTCTATGCCTTCGCCATATAGAGTAAGGTTGGCTATGCTAAACTCTACGTCGTATGGCTCTGAGCGAGTACTCCAGCTTCCGTCACTTGCATTTTCGGGAGCAAGGGGTTTGATCTCAATGCCGGTGATCGTGCTTGGATCAATCGCGTCACGTCCATACTGCATGGATCCAGCAAACTCAGGATCATCTTCAACATATTGGTCATAGTCGAACGCCCACAGTGGGATGTGTCCGGAAGATACCATTTCGGAGGTGTTTGCGTTGGCAAGGATTACCTGTCTATCCGCATCTCCTTCAATGTTCAAGCGAATTGCCAGAGCAGAGGTCGACTTGTAGTCAAGGGAGATGTAGTTGAGGTCTTCAACACTTAGGTTATAAGCGTTAAAGGTGGCCCATGGAGATTGTGTTCCGCTTTCAGCATCAATGGTAACACTTCCGCTAAAGTCACCCTTGAAGCTTCCTGCAGAGGCACTGGAGTTTAGTTCAGGATTGCTAATAAAGACAAACTCAATATCATCTCCAGATACCGCAGGAAGTGGATCTGGCGCTTGGCTTGCCATGGATTCAAGCTCGTGTACCAAGTCTGTGGCAGTTACAAACTCAACACCTTGCCCTTGTGCCCATGTAACAAACTGCTCAGCTGCAGATATCCGTGTTTCCCATGTATTCCAGTTGTTGGTAACCACAAGACCATACCCGGGAGCGTTGAAGTCAGACAAAAGAGTGGCATTGTCGTAGATGGGAGTATGATAATCCGTATGCATACCAAAATGAAAGGGCGAACGGTTACCGTCGAGTCGCTGTTCCATGGTGTGTTGCATACTTTCAAGCCACGTGCTTTCTTCCATACCCCACATGATCCATGTGTTAAAGTCATACGCGGTAATTTTACCGTTGTTTTGTACCCAATGCACACTGTCAGAAGAAGAGGGGCGGTCACCATCGGGAGCACCATCAAGAATTGCTGCATGGTTTGCCCATACTTGCTCACGAATACCTTCTGGAACTATAACCGCATTTGTGTGAAGGTTCCATAATCCTGATCCAGTAGGTAGGGAGTCAACAGTTCTTCGACCACCGCGACTATACTGTGTCCAAGAGTTCACAATGCCGTTATCTACAGTGTATGGCCACAGAAAGTTTGTTCCATCACGGTGATATTCATACCCTTCTTCGCTTCCACCATCCCAGAGATAGCCGAGATCTGCAAGGGCGAAGAATTGGGCAGAGTTAATTTCAAGACGGGGAGCACGGAAGCCGCGTACGCCGTTTGCGGGAACGTTACCTTCATTTACCAATACGTCTTCACCAAGTTGGATTAGTCCACGCCACGCTTCTTCGCTGATATAGCGGCCAGCATAGACGCCCCACCCCATTTGAGTGCCGGATGATCCGGAGTTCATACCAAATTGTTGAGTAAGATCAATGGTCTCACCCCAGGGCATTTCCTGTACTTCTTGGTTGTTAAAGCCGTCACCACCCCAAGCGGAAAACCCGTCAGTACGAGATTCCCCACGAATGGAGTTGTTGTAAGGGTTATTTCCCCGCTGGTAGGGCAGTGGAGAGTTTGCTTCCAAGTGGTCCACGGTGTGGTTTCCAATTTCGTGCCCATTCTGAAGAGCACGTTGCGTCACATCGCGAATTGTATTGGGCTGGATTGATTCTCCATCAACAAGGATTTCATGTTCTCGCCCCCACGAAACAGCGATTTTGTTGTGGTCGAGGTTGTCGGCAGCAGGAGGCTCAAAATACCCCCAGTCAGATTCATAGTTCATCCATGCTTCACCTTGCGGTGCGCCGTTTGCAAAAATATCAATGTACAACCCGGAAATCATATTAAATGTGGCAGGGGCTCCCAGACCGTCAATTGCCCACGCCATTCCCATATCACCTTCTTGGATTTCGAGGGGGTTGTCGTCTGAGTCCCATGGAGTAAATGTTACGCCCCCTACACGGCCCATTTCTTCCCATTGTGCGTTGGGCTGGCCTTCGTAGACAGTTCCGTCCAAGCCGGAGTACGCGTTGTCGTCAAATACCAGAATCGCATATTGCTGAACCTGGTCAGCGGGTAACCCCGCTGGGTTTACTGGTGATGGAAAAACGTTGACCGCTGCATTGGCAGACCCGAGGGCCGCACATAAAGCTGCAGCTGAAAGTATTCGTTTCATCATAAAGCCTCCTAAAAACTTTATCGAAATTTAGAATTTCTTCTCACTGAATAATATACCAAAAAAAAAGAATAATGCAGTTATTTGTTCTTTGGGAGAATATACGTGCTCAGTCTTTGTAGGAATAGCAATCTTTTCTCTAGGTAAGGTCAATTTATATGGGGGGTAACGAGGGTAAATGCACATTTTTGTTGAAGAAAATGTTAAATGTTCCTTTTTGTGGGTGTTGTTTCTTGGGGTGGTGTAACGTGTGCGTGAGAGCCCCCTTTTTCGAGGGCTGCTTTGAAAAATGCAGTGTTTATTTTGTGGTAATGCAAATATCTTTACAGAGAACTGTTTGGCCTGGGTATATTTTTTTTCTGCGTCGCTGTTCTACGGAACCGTCCACAAGGACCAGCCCCCCTTGAATAAGTGTTTTGGCTGCTCCACCGCTCTCGCAGAGGTTACACGCTTTTAAGAGCTGACAGAGTTCAATCCACTCGCCTTCTATTGTAAAATTCATCGCTTCTCCACACAGATAAGGGTTCGTTTTCCAAGTGCTGGGGTACTGATGTCGTATGTTTTGTGGTGTTGAAAAAGGTCGCGGTCATCAAGAAGGGCTGCTTTGTAGAGGCAAAGGGTTCCACCTTTCTTCAGAATGCGCAACAAAGGGTGGACGAACTGTGGCGTTATCTTCACTGATCTGCACGTGATCATATCAAAGGTTTCCGTAAAAGAAGCAGGAATATCCTCGATTCGCGTGTGAATTGTATCCACATTCTTCAGAAGGAGTGTATTGGCGATACGCTCAATGGCGGCAAGCTTTTTTTTCCGGCAGTCAAGTAGGGTAAATCGAGCAGTTGGAAAAAGAATGGCGAGGGGAAGCCCGGGAAGTCCACCGCCAGTACCAAAGTCCAGTATGTTTTTGTTTGAAAAATCAACGTGTTGAATGGGGAGTGTCGAGTCTAAATAATGGCGGGTCCAATACTCTTGCTCAGGGGTTTTACGAGAGATAAGGTTCACTCCTTCATTCTCACGTAGCAAACAGGCGTGGAGTAGATTAAATTTCTCTATAAGGGAATCTTTCCTTTGAGGAAATTCTTTTTGTAAAAACGCTGTGAATATATCTATATTTCCCATGGTGTCGTCCGCCTTTTTAGGGGTAAAATATTTTAGGGGCTTTGGTAAGAGTAGGCTTAATTGCTGAACTGCCCCTTGTTGAAAAAGGAAAACGCAACATGATGCAGCGCAGAGTACGGAAGCTTGGGGAAATTCTTCTCTCTCAAGGCTTAATTAGTGAGTCTCAGCTTGCAAAGGCCTTGCAAATCCAGCAAAAAACTGGGAAAACCCTCGGAACTATTCTCATAAAAACCGGTCTTGTCTCTGCCGATGACATTAGCTCGGTCTTGGGACAACAGATACATATCTCTTCACGGAAACGCCTTGGAGAGGTTTTGGTAGATCAAGGGCTTGTCTCTCCTAAAATGCTTGAAAAGGGGCTTCTGCATCAAAAAAAGAGCGGGAAAAAGCTTGGAGAAACCCTTATAGAGCTGGGGTATATTACGGAGAATAAGCTTATCGACATCCTCAGTGCTCAGCTTGATGTGCAACATGTGATTCTTGATCAAATAAAAGTCAAAAAGGCCTTAACGTCAATAATTCCGAAAGAGTTGTGTAAAAAATACAACATTCTCCCCATTTATGAACAAGGTGGTGTTATTACCATTGCCATGGCAGATCCAACAAACCTGCGAACCATGGATCATATCAAGTTCATGACGGGAAAAGAGATTGACGCGGTCATGGCATCGGAGAAAGAAATACAGAAGGCCATAGAGCGCGTGTATGAAGATAAGATGAAACAGATGAGCGACCTTCTGCATCATGCTGGACAGGGGCATGAAGAACTCGAGGTGGTGGAAGATGAAGAGCAGATGGAAGAGCTCACTGATGAAGAGGGTATGGAGATTGTTAAAATCGTGAATTTGATTATTCACGAAGCAATTGACGAAGAGGCCTCTGATATTCATATGGAACCCACGGAAAGTGGATATCTTGTTAAGTATCGTGTTGATGGTGAACTCCATAAAAAGCAAGAGTTGCCTGAGCACATGCGTCCACAAATTATCTCACGGTTGAAAATTCAGGGGGGCATGGACATCGCAGAGAAGCGAAAGCCCCAGGATGGGCGGATCAAAATTCGACACCAGAGCCGTAATGTTGATCTTCGGGTATCCAGTTTTCCTGCCATGACAAAAAAGGCACTCAGTGAAAAAATAGTGATGCGGATTGTCGATACAGAAGGAAAAAGTCTCGGGCTGCCGCAGCTTGGTTTGTCAAAGGACACCCTTACGCGGTTTGAGCGGGTTATAAAATCTCCCGATGGAATTATGCTTGTGACGGGTCCCACGGGGAGTGGTAAAAGTATGAGTTTGTATGCGGCTCTGGAATTTATTAAAGATTATTACGAAGAGAAAAAGCAGATTATTACCATGGAAGATCCCGTAGAGTCGAGTGTTGCCGGCATTACGCAAGGACAAATTAATCCCCGGGCGGGTTTTACCTTTGCCGCGGGAATGCGCTCAATTCTCCGTCAAGACCCTGATATCATTATGATTGGGGAGATGCGTGACCTGGAAACAAGTCAGATGGCTGTCCAAGCAGCACTCACGGGGCACGTTGTTTTTTCAACCCTGCATACCAATGATTCTCCCAGTGCTTATACGCGTCTTTTTGATATGGGAGTGGCTCCCTATCTCGTTGCCTCGACGGTGCGGGGGATTATGGCACAGCGGTTGGTTCGACGCATTTGTAGTAACTGCAAAGAGGAGTATTACCCGGACGATGAGACCCTTGAACAGGTTGGCTTGAAACCGGGGGTGAAACTCTATCGTGGGAAAGGGTGCAGCAAGTGCAGTGGCACAGGAATGCGAGGCCGAATTGGTCTCTACGAACTGCTTATTCCTGATCGGGAAGTGCAACGCTTGGTGAATAAAAAGGCGGAATCAGAAGATATTAAGGATTACCTCTTACAAAAAGGTGATTTTATCACTCTGCGAAAGGATGGGTTGATAAAGGCCCTCAAGGGAATTACAACCTTAGAACAGGTCATTGGTGCAACACAGGAGACGGAGCTTTGACAGAGTCGGTATTACAAGAGATTCCCTTAAACGCAGTGCAGAAAGAGGCTGTTCGTCATGCTGATGGCTGTCAGCTTGTATTTGCCGGTGCCGGCACGGGAAAAACCCGTGTGCTTACTGCGAAGATTGCATGGTTAATTCGTGAGCGCGGCATACATCCGGGGCACATTTTTGCAGCAACCTTTACCAATAAGGCCGCACGGGAAATGAAGGAGCGGGTTGCGTCCTTGATACACATGGGATGCGACTCTTTGTGGATTGGGACATTTCACTCACTTTGTGTGCGTATATTGCGGCGTGAGGGCCATGCTTTGGGGTTTTCCCGATGGTTCTCAATTTATGACACCACTGATCAGCTTGCTGTGATAAAAAATGTGATGAAAGAACAGGGGGTTGATGAAAAATCCCTTCGCCCGAAGGCCGTTCTTCATGCTATTTCCGGATATAAAAACCGGTGCATTTCCGCCGAGGAATTAGCAAAACAGGCGGAATCATTTTATGAAAAAGAAATGAGTCAGCTCTATCTACAGTATCAAGCAGAGCTTCGACGTGCCGATGCCATGGACTTTGATGACCTTATACAAAATACAGTCACCCTTTTGGCTACCCATGGGGAGATCCGCCAGGCCTATCAAAATCTTTTTCGTCATATCCTCGTGGATGAGTATCAGGATACAAACGGAGCACAGTTTCAGCTGATAAAAATCCTCGCTGGAGACTCTGTGCCGGTATTTGCTGTGGGCGATGATGATCAGTCAATCTACGGTTGGCGCGGTGCACAAGTTGAAAACATCTTACAGTTTCATGAGGTTTTTGGCGATACGGCCGTGTTCAAGCTTGAAGAGAATTATCGATCTACGGGTAATGTGTTGCGTTTTGCCAATGCGATCATTTCAGAAAATTCTCGGCGCAGCAATAAAAAACTCTGGACTGCCGGTGATATGGGAGAAGAGGTGGTGGTGCGTGCCTTTAGTAACGATATTAAAGAGGCTGAACGACTGGTCGCGTCGATTGCCTCATCGATACAAAGCGGAACTCCTCTCTCTGAACTGGCTGTGTTTTTCCGTACCAATGCGCAAACTCGGCAATTTGAGAAAGAGCTGCTCAAGGGCGATATTCCCTACGTTATTGTAGGGGGAACTGCGTTTTTCAGTCGAAAAGAGATTAAAGATATAACGGCGTACTTACGCGTGCTGATTAACCCTAAGGATGATCTCTCCTGTCAGCGAATTATTAACGTCCCCTCCCGTGGAATTGGAAACAAAAGCCAGGAAAAGATTGCCGCAGAGGCGACACGGCAAGGAGTTTCTTTTTTTGAAGCTATCCTGTCGGGGCGCGCAGAGGCACACCTCACGGGGCGGGCTAAAAAAGGGCTTGTTGCGTTTCGGGAGATGTATGAATATGTTCGTGCGTTGCTGGATGAGGATAGCTCTCCTGAGGAGATTGTAAATGAGCTTTTGCGTGGCACGGGATATCTTGATGAGTTGCAGGTGCATGGTGGAGAAGAGGCGGAAAACCGTACAGAAAATATTAATGAGTTTGTCAATGCTGTTGCGCAGTGGCAGTTGGAAAATCCAGAGGGAGAACTCGGGCAATTTTTGGAAGAGATTACCCTGGCCACCGATGTTGATACCATGGACCAAGAGAACTGTGTGAAGCTTATGACCCTACATGCGTCCAAGGGCTTGGAGTTTGATGAAGTCTATCTTGCAGGCGTTGAAGAGGGGCTTCTGCCCTCTGTTCAGAGTTTAAATGATACGGAAAAGCTGGAGGAAGAGCGACGGTTGCTGTATGTCGGTGCAACCCGGGCGCGACGTCGCCTCATTTGCAGCTACTGTGAAAGCCGCATGCGCTTTGGTTCGGTGATGCCCATGGGCATATCCCCCTTTCTCGATGCAGTTGATCCTTCCTATTACCGTGTCGTTGATGAAACAGCTCGATTTAATACGGTGTATTGGAGTGAGGACGCGGCAGCTTCTTCGTATAAGCCTCGATCTATCAGTCATGGTGGTTCCGGGGCAGGACAGCGGATAAAACGGGGGGCACCGGTGCTGATGCGTGGCAGGGATGTGCCTGCGAAAAGGAAGGAGTCCTCAAAGCCTTCTCTTTCTGCCGGCCCAGGAGGAGCGGGAAAAACCGTAGTGTTTCGCCAAGGTCAGGAAGTGCGCCATGAAAAGTTCGGTCGTGGAAAGATTCTTCGTGTTAGTGGTGTCGGTGCAAATACGCGTCTCACCATATTATTTGACGGCGGGGTGCGAAAACAATTGATTGCAAAATATGCAAAACTTACATTACTATAAAACCAGGAGTTGCAATATGGATACAAAACAGGTTCAAGCGGTGGCGCATCTTGCCCGCATTGATGTCTCCCCTGCGGAGCTTCCCGGGTTAACCGAAGAGTTTTCCCGTATTATCTCCTATGTAGAACAACTCCGTGAAGTTGATACCACGGGAGTGACTCCAACAGCGTGTATTGATCGTCCACACGATGCACTTCGCGAAGATGTCGTTACTCCGTCGCTTCCCGTTGAAACGGCATTGGCAAATGCGCCCAATGCCAAGAAAGGTCATTTTGCGGTACCGAAGATAATCGGATAAGTGCAATGAAGGGGGTCTTCCAGTCTCCATCCTTTTATATCGGGGCAATATGGGTTGCAATCCTCATATTTGGTGCGCTCTCCCGAGATGATGAGATGGTCTTTGAATACCATATAGAAATGGGAGACAGTGAGGAGACTTTTGAGGAAACCGTATCTGTACAGGACGTGTCCCTTGATACGATCGGTGTTGAGTCACAAGAAGCGCCTGATCATGAAGATGAATCACAGCACCAGTATGATGTATCGGGTAAAATTAATATCAATACTGCATCTCGTGAGGATCTCATGCAAGTGCGAGGGATCGGGGATGTTTTGGCAGGACGCATTATGGCATATCGAAATGAGCACGATTTGTTTCAAGATATGGCAGAGGTACAAGAGGTACATGGTGTTGGTGTGGTAACGGTTGAGCGAATGAAAGATCATTTTTACTGTGAGAAGCCGAGGTGACTATGGAAGGATTGTGCGGCATTCATTGCACAACGGAGTATATTGTTCTGGCTCGGCGAGACGGAGCTGAGCAGGGGGTAAATTCCCTGAGCCTTCAACCTCTTGATACCAATATGCCCTATTTTGAAGCTCTTGAAGAAGGGTTCTCAACATTGCAGAATCATGATCTCCTCTCCCGCCGTGAGAGGATTGTCCTCGCCTTTACCTCTCATTCAACCCATGTCTTTCATACAGAGCTTCCTGCGGAGGTAGAAGATCCCCATGAGATGATGTCATGGGAGTTGCAGTACCGCATAAATGAGCCGGTGAGCGCCTATTTTTTTGATGTGGTAAAGACGGGGCTTAATCGGGCATTGGGGGTTGCTGTACGTGAACATGAGGTGAAGAAATTTGCTAAGCTGTGTAAAAAAAAGGGGCTGCGTCTTCAAGCGGTGGATACGGATGTTCTTTCTATTTTTAATGTCTATGATCTTAACTACGATAGTACTGTCCCTGCGATGCTTCTTCATTTTGACAGCACGGGAATTACTGCTGTTTTTTTCCAAAATAAAACAGTGTATCACGTCTCCAATATCCCGCCCTTGAATAAAGAGACTGAGGCAAAAGAGCTGCATCGTGTGGCCCATGATGTTGCGACACTTCTTCGTGCTTTGGGTTTTTCCCAGGGGGTTCCCCTATATCTCTCCGGTGAGATTTTAACCGATACTGCTCTGCAAGTACAGCTTCTAAAGGAGCTGCCAGAGGCAAAAATGCTTGATCCATTTCGTCGTCTCTCTGCAACTGTGGGAATGGATGAGGCGACCCTCGACAAGTTTGCACCACTTATGACGGTGGCAGTGGGGCTTTCACAACGAAATTCGTGGTAAGGAGGCGGTGATGCTGCAGGCGAATTTGCTACATTCAAAACCCCGTATTCAAGGAGTGGGCGAGCTCAAACAGCTGGTGTTCCTTTTTGGAAAAATCGTAGGTGGGGTGGCTGTGGCAGCCCTTCTACTATTTGTGCTTGTTCCGCGAGTAAGCGAGTGGTTTGCACCACAGGAGTATGAAGAACCACCGGCTATAGGTGAGACCGTGGTGCAGGAGACAGAGGATGCGCCGTGGGAAGATCGTCTTTCCGTGGTACATGAAGAGGCCTACCATCTTGCCTACAAGGATATGCCTCTCGTGCAGCAATTTCAGTATGAGCACGGGTATACCAAGGCCGTGTTTGACTTTATTGTGCGTCATGCTCCACCGGGAGGCCAGTTTACTTCTCTCACGGTAGATGATTTTTCCACCGTCTCCGGTACGGTTACCTTTGCCAGTCGCGACGAGGTTCGTTCGTTTTTTCTTCCCTTTGAAGAGTCATCCGCGTGGACCATCCGCCCGCGGCCGGAAACAAGCATTCGCAGTTATGACGATTTTTACGAAGTAACCTATGTCTTTGACTATGTTCTCCCGGCACAACGTTTTCTTGAAGATGATCCTGTAGAGGAACGTTTTGTTAGCAGTGATCATATACAACGAATTCGTCGAAAAGTAATCCGCCTTGCAGACAATAATGATTTGCGAATTACCAATGAGCGTTCCCTAGGAAGCACTCGCCGCGGTGGGTATCGGGAATATGAAAGACATATTGATGGCGAGGGGCGTTTTTCCGACTTTGTATACTTTCTCCATGCTCTGTACACCCAATCTCCGGGGGTTCGTTTTCGCACGGTTGAGCTGTCTACCCGCTCCGGCGAAATTTCGTTCTCAGGGGTGGTTTGCATCACCGTTTTGGAGTAGTTATGAATATACGAATTACCGGTGGAAAATTTCGGGGAAAAAAGCTTATTGTGTCGGGAGAAGATGACTTCCGTCCTACCAAGTCACGGGTTCGTGAAGCCCTGTGCAGCTCTCTTATGAGTCGTATATCCGAGGCTTCTTGTTTAGATCTCTGCGGTGGAAGCGGCGCTGTGGCCTTTGATTTCCTCAGCTTTTCCGCAGGACACGTCACAGTGGTGGAGGTTGATCCTGGCCGGTGTCGGGCGATACAAGAAAATGTGCGGCATATGGGTGTGTCGACGCTTACCGTAGAGATGGCTTCGGCATACTCCTTTCTGACACATACAACCACCACCTTTGATATTATATTTTACGACCCCCCATACTACGATCGAGGGCTTACGGATCTCTTATGTCAAGTTATCTCCCGCCTTGCTCCTGGAGGGGTGGCCGTCTTTGAATGGGCTTGCGACGACACGTATGCGGCGCACCTATGCCATACGCAGGCTGTTCCGGGAAAAACCAAACAGTATGGTCATACCTGTCTTACCTATTTTTATGCTTAAGAGGAGTTTTAATGCCTACTGCTATTTATCCTGGTACCTTTGATCCCATAACACGGGGACATATTGATATCGTACAACGGGCATCATATATTTTTACTGAAGTTATTACTATTGTGGCGGATAATCCTGCAAAGGATCGTTTCTTTACCACAGAAGAGCGTTTAGAGTTGGCCCAAGACGCCCTTGCAGGTATCTCCAACGTACGGGTAATACCGTTTCAAGGCCTCATTGTGGATGTGCTCCGTGAAACAGGGGCACGAACAATTATACGGGGATTACGGGCCCTGTCAGATTTTGAAGGAGAATTCCAGATGGCCTTTACGAACAGAAAGCTCTATGAACAGGCGGATACGGTATTTCTCATGCCCAGTGCAGAATATGCATATCTTAGTTCGTCCTTGGTAAAACAGATTGCCCATTTCCATGGAGATGTGGACAAATTTGTTACTCCCGCTGTTGCTCGTGCAATGCGGCAGAAACGGGAGGGGTAATGGCATATCAACACCATACAGAATACTCTGCCGTCTCGGTGATTACCATTGCCACCGTGGCAGTTTTCTTTTTTCAGCAGGTGCCATCTGTGGGGATACCGCTTCTGTCAGATTTTTCTCTAGTTCCCCAAGATCTCTTACGTGGGCAGGTTTGGCGCTTGCTTACCTACGGATTTTTACATAGCCCTCAGGGAATTTGGCATCTTGCCTTTAATATGCTTGGGTTGTGGGTGTTTGGACGAGAACTTGAATTTTTGTGGGGAAAGAAGCAGTTTTCTATCTTTTACTTTTTTTCTATCTTTTTCTCGGGGCTCTTTTCCTTTGTGAATTTTGCCTATGGCGCAGGCCATATTCCCATAATAGGAGCATCGGGAGCTATTTATGCGCTGCTCTTTGTGTATGCAGCATATTTTCCCCATCGTCAATTACTGCTTTTTTTCGTATTTCCCGTATCCATACGTTCGGCCGTTGTCTTCTTTACAATATTCTCACTTCTGGGTATGATGCAGGGGCGGGGAGGGATAGCCCATGTGGTTCATCTCGGTGGGTTTGGTGCCGGATATGCATATCTGACATATATGCGGGGGGCTGTGTCCCTACCGGGTGTTCCAAAAGTGCTTTCTCGATTGTTTCAAAGAAAAAAGGGACCTCAATTCTACTCCTTTCCTTCATCGTCTGAAAAGGGCAGGGGGGATGAAATGGATCTTCTTGACGATATCTTACGAAAAATCTCTCGTCAGGGTATATCCTCCCTTTCTGAGGAGGAGTGGAAGATTCTAAAACGGCATTCCCAGGACTCCTGATGCCATTTATGTGGGCAATGCTTTTTCTGGTATGCCTCTGTTTGTCCTTTCTTTTTGCCGGATTTGAAACCGGCTTTATTAGTTGGAATACTCTGAAAATGGAGCATCGGGCGTCCCGGGGCAAGTGGGTTGCCCGTCGTGCGGTGTTTTTACAAGAGCGGGTTGAGCAGGTTATTAGTACGGTTCTAATTGGTAATAATATCGCCTTGGTATTGCTCTCAACGAGCATTTTTTCCTTTCTCGCGTATTTTTCGGAGAACGTTCCCGAGTTTTGGGTTAATCTTGTTTTAACACCGGTGATACTGGTTCTTTGCGAGCTTTTTCCAAAATCGCTGTTTCGTATTTATTCATTTCGGCTCAGTTATATCTTTGTGCCCTTTATTTATGTTTTCTTTGTACTTTTCTATCCCGTAACGGTTCTTTTTCGCTTTGTATCTGGCGGGGGAAATGCCCACGTATCTGAGGAAGAGATTGTCTCTATTGCCACGGAAGGAGAAAAGGATAAGTCCTTGACTCCATTCAGCAAGCAGGTTGTCACCTCTGCCCTTACTCTGGAGAAAACCTCCTTGAGCGTACTTTTTAAGCATTTGACCCCTTCCGCAGTCTACCCTGTGTTTGCGCCTAATGGTGAGAAACACCGTTCTCTTCCCACAGAAATAGAAGAGCAGGGGGCGGTGTTTCCTGCTGACAATATGGCAGCAGTTCTTTTAGGGAATCCCGGGCTTATTTCTTTAGAATACATAATAATTGAAGACAAGGACCGCTTTTTATGCTATACTAAAGAGCAGTGTTTTGAAAAAATCTTTCTTGAAAAGAAAAAATAAGGGAAACATCCCTACGGTATCGTATTTTTTACCCGTAAAAATTTTGGTGCATATCAGGTTATGACAAAAATACACGAAAAACTACTACTTTATACTACAACGGTGGCGCATAGCAGACGGCTCCATGTCGTATTACTTTGTGCGGTGCTCTTTGTTGCAGCAGATATTGTCTATGCCTTTGTAGGTTATAAGACCGTGCGGGCGCAGTATTCATCAGCGAACCGTTCACTACATTTTCTCCGCTCTGATCTCACCCGAATGAACGATGAGCTCCATGACCGCATGGAACAGCTCGGTCTTCTCGAAGAACGCGAAGGTTTTTTTCGTCTCAAATACGGCTTAGCAGATATTGACGAAGGGGTACGTGATTTTAGTACCGGGGGGAAACCTACGATGGAATCCTTTGTGCAGGAGCGCTTAGGCAGTAAAGATCATATTACGTCAGATAAGCTTTTATTAGAAGCGGAGTCGTTTTTGCAGAGGGTCCGTTTTACGGACAGCATGTTTGTAAAGCTCCAAGGACATATTGATCGGGAGATTATGTATTACAATGAAATCCCCTCTGTATGGCCTGTACGGCGGAATCGTATTACCTCGCCTTATGGACGGCGAACGCACCCTGTTACGGGACGGCGGAGTTTTCACGATGGTATTGATATTGCCGGCAGTATCGGAGACTCCATTATTGCTCCTGCCGACGGCATTGTAACCTACGTTGGGCGTATGGACGGCTATGGGAAAACCATTGAAATACGACATAGAAATAGCGGGTATTACACTCGATATGCGCATCTTTCCGGGTTTAATACACAACGGGGCAATATTGTTCGCCGAGGTGACCTCATTGGATTTGTGGGGAATACCGGTACCAGTACGGGCCCGCATTTGCATTATGAAGTGCGTCGGGGTGAGCGCTGGGGGGCAACGCAAAATCCATGGCGCTATTTACCGCGAAAAGATGTGGTGTACGATTAAAATGGTTGTACAAGAGACCATTTACATAGATACACAGGCTTCTTCGCAGTGGGTAAATATAACCGACTCTGTGCGTGCTGTTGTACGGGCATCGTCAATTTCACGTGGGAGTGTAACCATAACCTCTGCCCATACCACTGCTGCTGTTACCGTAAATGAAAGCGCAGATCCTGCAGTGGAAACGGATGTTTTTACCAAGCTTTCTCAGCTGATACCTTCCGGTGAACCCTTTTATTTACACGCAGAGGGTAATTCTCACAGTCATTTACAAGCAACTCTTGTGGGAGCTTCAGAAGTGCTGCCTGTGCAGAAGGGCGGGGTTGTGCTTGGGACGTGGCAAGCGATTTACTTTTGTGAGTTTGACGGCCCCCGGAAAGCCCGTCGATGTACTGTCACTGTTATGGGCGAATGAATATTCGGGCTGATTTGCATATCCACTCATGCCTTTCCCCCTGTGCTTCTCTTGACATGGGACCACGTGATATTGTTGCGCAGGCGTGCGAAAGAAACTTGACCCACCTTGCCCTCACCGATCATAATAGTACACGTAACTGTGTTGTTATGGCAGAGCTTTGCGCAGAGGCGGGGCTTGTCTTTTTTCCCGGTATGGAAGTAACTACGAGCGAAGAAATTCATGTGCTTCTCTATTTTCCCAGTGTTGCAGAGGCTCTCAGAGCGGGAAAAGAAATAGAAGCGTCCCTTTCGCCTCGTGTTCCTTTACGGGCCGAGCAAATGGGATATGAGGCAGTTGTTGACCGTGAAAATAATGTGTGTGAGCTTCTTGACTGGTATCTCTCCGTGAGTACCACCTACTCCCTTAATGATTTGAGTAGGTTTGCTACTTCTTTTGGGGCGTGCATCGTTCCTGCCCATATTCTGAAACCGTTATTTTCCATCACGAGCCAATTGGGGTTTCTTTTACCCAATGCGCCCTATGATGCGGTAGAAATAAGCCATGGAAATAGGCATCGTGCGGGAGAAGTGTCTGGCTACCCATGGATCACCTCTTCAGATAGCCATTACCTTGATGATATTGGAAAATGCTTTACGGAATTCCACGCTGATACTCTTCCCAAAACCCCTCGTGAATTTTTTGCTTATTTGCCAAGGCGGGGTTCAAAGGGAGTTTAGGATGAAGAGCGTTGAGGGATCATCGCTTTTTCAATCACCACACTTAATTCTTCCTCAATGGTTGTTTCGGTAGTTGCAATAAAATGAGTGTATCCACTGCGCAGAGAGAGGGATAGGGGAAGACCTGAGTGGCTGTTGTAGCGTTCGAGATTTTCAAACAGTCGTTTTGAGAGTTCTTCCACCATTTTTGTATCTCGCACTTTTATTGTTACAGCAAATCCCCCCCCGTCTATTCGTCCAATAATATCGGTGGTTCGGAATGTTCGTGCAATCAGAGATGCCGCGGCAACAATGGCTCGATCTCCCATTTCTTGTCCATATTTTTCGTTAATACTTTGGAGATTTTCAATATCAAAATAGTAAATCCCCAAGGGTGTTTCTGTGGAAATTGCCTGGCTAATCATCTGTTGTGATAAGAGCATAAAGCCGTTTTTGTTGGAAACATCTGTGAGCTCATCCTGCATGGAAAGGGCCGAAAAGCGTTCTTTCATATAGCAGTTATGGAGGGCTGTACTGACGTGCGATCGTAAGTCCTCATACATCGTATTTGCCGTATCTGTAATAATATCGGTGATAATATAGCCAAAGTACTCGCCATAAAAATAGAGTGGCAGGAAAATCATTTTATTAAAAGAGTGTGTGTAGGTGGGGAGAATATCATGGCTATTAATAACCAGTCCATCCTGTGGAAGAGCAACTTCCTTTCCCTTGCTAATTTGTCGTTTTACAAAGGAGACTTCGGGCATATTCCAGTCAAGGTAGGGAATGGAGGCATAGTTGTAAAAGAGTACAATGGTTGCATTTTTACTTCCCAGACGACGAATCTCTTGCATGGAGTAGTCAAGAAGCTCTCCCACATTGTGTTGTGAGATAATATTTTGGTATACTTCACGTAGTTCCTCTTTCTTATTTTCCCGTGCATACTGTGCATATCGGTCGTATGACTTCTGCGCATCATTGAGGATTAGCATGGCTTCAAGCTGGAGTTTATTCACCGTAAAGATTTTTTTGGGAAACTTTTCCAGGGCACAGCTGGGGAGTATAAAAGAGATGAAGTGTTGCCATATTTTTAAGCGTCTGTCAAAGAGAAGGTTGTACTCAATAGACCTGCTGACAGATGTAATAAACCGTTCTTCGTGAATTGCGTCATCCTCTCTTACGGCGCCAAGAAAGTCATGATATATTTTTTAATTGCATTTTCAAGGAAGTGGCGGTACGTTGTAATACTCTCTGCAGAGTAGTACCGCATAGTTTTTAAGGACTCCTTTATTACCGGTTCCAGGGTTGCTACAATTCGGGCTGGAGAGGGCGGGGTATCATTGTCCATACGTGGAAGGGTTTTGCGAAACTCTTGAACAGAGTGGTGAATACACCCACAGGAGTTTCGTGGTACAAAGATTGTCGGTTTTACAATAACAGAGCGTCCCCCATGATTCAGCACAGCTTCTACAGCTGCCACCCCCATTTCATAAAACGGTTGTCGCACCGTGGTAAGGCTTGGGGAGAACATTTCTGCCTGGGGAACGTCATCAAACCCCGTGACAATAATGTCCGTGGGGGGATGAATGTTATGTCGTTGAAATTCCTTTATTGCTCCAATGGCAGACTCATCATCAGCGCAGACAAGGGCGTCAAGAGAGATGTTTCTCTTTACAATGGTGCGTGCCGCATCTCTTCCCGATTCAGCAGAGAATGATCCCTGAAAAATGATAGAGCTGTCGTAGGAGAGATGATTCTCTTTTAAACCGGCAATGTATGCGTCGAGACGCTCAAGGGCTTCGTCATTACTTTCTGGACCTTTTAAGAACCCGATACGTTTCTTTTCATGGTGCTGTGCGAGGTGAGAAACCAGTTGTATGATGCCATCTTTATTATCAACCACAATGGAAGATTGTGCGTTTTTGAGCATGCCGCCGATACTCACCACGGGCAGTTCTATGGTGTCCACATAGCGTTCAACAACAGACCAGTTTGTATATTCAGACATGGCGCCGGAAAAGAGTATGACGTCGGTGAAATTACCCCCGTTGATAAAGTCTGCGATCAAGGGGTAGTGCGAAATTATGGAATTTCCCGAAAGAGCGGGAAATGCAACCACAGTAACTCCTTTTTTTTGCGCAGTTTGGTAAATACCATCCCAAATTAAGGACTGGCACGCTTCTTCCATTTGACTGATTATGACTGCTATTTTTTTCACCGTAGGGATGTTACCGAATGAGGTTTTTGATTGTTTCATGGATATCGCAGATTTCTCCCGATCCATCCAAGTCAATCACAAGGTCATCCTGCTTCCGAAAATACTCGAGGCAGGGTTCGCTCTGTTTGTGATATGTTTCGATGCGTTTATCGATAATCTCCGGATTTGCATCATCAATGCGTCCCATATACTTGGCTCTTCTTCGTAAGCGCATTTTAATCACATCGTCTGGGGCATAGAGATCAATAATGATGTCAATTTGCTCGTTTAGATTTGCTAAGATTTCTTCCAGTGCCTTGGCTTGGCTAACACTGCGGGGAAATCCATCAAGAATGAAGCCATTGCGTGCGTCATGCTGATCGAGACGATGTGCTACCAATCGAATCGTTACTTCATCCGGAACAAGCTTGCCCGCGTGAATATAGTCAAGGACTTCCCGTCCGAGTTTTGTTTTTTTCTTAATATGTTCTCTGAAGATATCTCCCGTGGAAATGTGTGGGTGCCCCGTATATTTTTCAAGCCGCTTCGACTGGGTACCCTTTCCAACGCCCGGAGGGCCAAAAAGAACTATGTATTTTTTTGTCATGGCATACACCTTCATTAAAAAACGACCTATTTACAAGTATAGCATTTTTGTTACGGCGTGAAAAGGAAAAAAATATTTCATCTAAGATGGTGTTTTTGAAAGAACGTTGTTGCGGTAAATAAATGCTATGAAGTGAAGAGACACAGAGTGTATTTTTATTGTTCAATTTTTTACACCGGGGGATGTAGATGAGCACCATGACTGCAATACTTGTTGCCGGCGGAATGGGAACCCGCTTGGGAGAACCCATACCCAAGGCTTTTGTTCCTCTGGGGAAAAAGCCTCTCTTTCTACATGCCTTTCGTGTCTTTGACGAGTATCCAGCTGTTTCCGCTATTCGCCTTATTGTTCCTGCAGGATATGAAGCGGCGGCAGAGGAGTATCTGCAAGAGCATGCATTTCACACACCCCACCTAATTCTTCCTGGAGGGGAGCAACGATGGGAGTCTGTTCGGATTGGAGTGGAAAGCGCAGAGACGGAACTTGTCTGTATTCATGATGCCGCCCGTCCCTTTGTCTCGGCACAGGTTATGGAGGAACTCTCAAACAATCTTGGGGAAGATGCTGGCGTGATTACGGTGAATCGGGTTACAGATACTGTACGTACCTTCTCAGGTCAATACTGTGGAACGACGGTGAATCGTGACTCGCTTATCTCTGTCGGTACGCCGCAGCTCTTTCGCCGACAGGTGCTTCTTTCCTGCTATGCGAAGGTGGATAGAGAAAAATCTCTGCCCACTGATGAGGCAATGCTCCTCGAACAACAGGGGATTCCCGTTCGTTTTTCCTATGGCGATCCACGTAATTTTAAGGTAACCACTCCTGCCGAGTATACCATGGCACAGGCGCTTCTTTCCTGGGAGGAGGCGTGAAAATCCACGAGAACTATCCTCTTGCACCGCGAACCTACTACCGTATAGGCGGTGCGGCTCGGTGGTGTGCCTTTCCTGAAACAGAAGAGCAGGTGCGGCAGTTATTTCACGAGTTTTCTGACTGCCCGTGCAAGGCTGCTCCGTGGGTTATGGGGGGAGGGGCAAATCTTCTCGTGTCGGATGCCGGTTATGATGGGTTGGTAATCTGTACAGAGGCCCTTTCTCGTTTTCATATTGAAGAAGCAACTATCGCCGCTCAGGCGGGGGTGGTTCTGAATACTCTCGTTGGCCGTGCCGTAGAGAAAAATTTTGCGGGATTTGCCTCTCTGGCAGGGATACCGGGCTCTCTTGGAGGCGGTATACGCATGAATGCCGGGGCCTTTGGCGCCACTATCAGCGATTCACTTTCTATCGTACGGTGGTATAATCCTGTAACAGACACCATGGAGGAGGATGTGCCTTCACAGCTCTCCTTTTCCTATCGTTCAAGCTTTTTTTCTCATACCCCCTCGGTTATTCTATCGGCTCGTTTTTCGACCTGTCTCGGCTCAGGCGCAGAGGGCGTGTTGCGTGAGGATATCTTACAGCGCAGAAAGAGAAAGCAACCCCTCGAGTTCCCGAGTTGTGGAAGCGTTTTTAAGCGTCCTCCCGGTGCGTTTGCCGGTGCACTTATTGAAGAAGCAGGGTTGAAGGGATACACCTGTGGGGGGGCGCAGGTGTCACCACATCATGCAAACTTTATTATAAATCGGAGTCGCCGAGCAAGGGCTGAGCACGTGTTATCTATTATTAATGAATGTCGTCGCCGTGTATACGAGCTGCGGGGAATTCTCTTAGAGCCGGAGGTAATCCTTCTTGGCGAGTTTTTACAAGAACTATGGAGGCCGAACAGTGTATAGTATCGAAAAATGGAGCCTTGGTCCGCTTGGAACCATGGGGTATGTCTACCATAATGGGAAACGCGGATTGATTATCGATCCTTCCTTACATCCGCAAGAGATGCTTGCATTTATCGAAGCATCCCGTATAACCGTGGAGGCAATTCTTCTTACCCACGGTCATTTTGATCATTATTTAGGCATCTTTGAAGTCCATGATGCCCTTGGTCCTCTTCCCGTATATATTCATCCACAGGGAAGACAGCTCTTGCAAAACCCCATCATGAGTGGTGCGGAGATGGTTGGAGAGGATCTTGCCTATCGAGGAGAGACCGTACCTGTTGCGGAGGGCCCCTTTTCCGTAGGAGACTTTTCCTTCGAGGTGTTTCATATTCCCGGGCATAGCCCCGGGGGAGTTGCCTACTATGCCCCTCCCTATCTTTTTACGGGGGATATCCTTTTTTGCGGGGCCGTGGGGCGTACTGATTTTCGAGGATATGGAGATCATGAGGCCCTCATATCGGGAATCCGCAAGAAATTGCTTTCCCTTCCTGATGATACGATTATTCTTCCCGGTCATGGCGGCGGATCGTCCATTGGAACAGAAAAGGCGAATAATCCCTTTTTATGAGAGAGTGCTCGTTGTATATTGCTATAAATTAATTCAATAGAGAGATGTGCATGTCCCTTACAGCCCTATTTGTTGACGATTCTGCCCTGCAGCTCTCTCTATATAAAAAACTGACGAACCACCTTGGGTCATCGCAATGGGAGTTCTTTTTTGCTGATGATGCCTTGGATGCCTTGGAACTACTTCATTTTGTGACGGTTGATTTAGTCATCACCGATCTTGAAATGCCCTTTATTAACGGGGTTCATTTTCTTGATATGGTTGCGGAGAAAGAGCCCGCGGCATTGCGGTGCATCCTGTCGGCTGCATGTTCCAAAGAAGACAGCCTTTCCACCGTACGGATCACCCATCAATACTTCCATAAACCCCTTGATATACGAGTGTTGGAGCATATTCTTGCTGTGGTTGTGCGTTTAAGAGAGCTGCCCCTTGACCAGCATGCACGTCGGTGGGTTCATGTCTTGCCGAGTCTGCCCATCCCTTCTCAAACATTTAATGAGTTGGTGACACATTTGTCGGATCGGCATAATTCAGTTAAATCCGTTGCGGCCATTATTGCACGTGACCCTGCGGCAACAGCAAGTATTCTTAAGCTCGTTAACACGCCTTTTTTTGGGTGTACTGGCACAATCTTTTCTCCATTGCAGGCCGTGGCTCTTCTTGGAATTGATATTGTTCGTTCCTTATATCTATTGTCGTATTTACGAAAAATAAAACCTTCGTCGTGTGGAGAGCCGCCGTACTCATTTTCTGCACTGGCAGAGCGATCGTTTATGGCATATGGTATTGCAAAGCGTCTCTGTATTCATAAGCGTATTCCCTTGGAAGAGCGTGAGCGGGTTTGTCTTGCCGCCTTGGTTATGGATATCGGAATTATCGTGATAAATGCCTTGTATCCCCGCGAAGTACGGCAGTATCTTACCACAGCAACAGTTCCCTTCAGCACAGGGGAAGAGAGGGGGATTGTCGGGGTATCTCATCAAGATCTATCTCAGTATCTCTTAGGTATCTGGGGCTTTGAAATCTCTCTCATTGAGCTGGTGGAAAAGCATCACTGCCATGGCACGGCATGTATGAATGAGGGCAGACGGATACTCTACATGACAACGGTACATCTCGATTGTATCCTGTATGATATGGAGCCGCAGGAGTATCTTCCTGCTTCATGTGATAAAGATCTTGCAGAGGAAATCTGTTTATTATACAGTTATAGTACAGATATGCTTTAACAAGATTGCGTACCCATGAACCATGCAGATATACAGGGTCATTTAGAGCTTTTTGTTCATAAGATGGTTGATAATTTTGCTAATCTCCTTGGCATTTCCTTTGCCTACGATGCTGCTCATGAGGGCACTAAGTGGGGGCTTTTTGAGGGCTTGAGTATTTATATCAATTTTACTGGTACTGCTCAGGGGTCCTACATTCTTAATATGTATCGCGAGTCAGCTCAGAAAATTGTTGGCCACGTTCTTGAAGAAGAGGAGGTGTCCATAAGGACCATTCTTGATTCGGGGATTATTGATGAAGTTTTGAATACCTCTGTTGGAGAAGCAATTGAGGATTTAAAACAGAACTACGGTTTTCTTACGTTCAACCCCCCCGTGATGAACTGGGGGGTGACCCATGTTCCTGTGTTTTCGTATGCCTCGGGATGTATCACCAGTAGTTTTGGAGATATTAGTTGTCATTTCTCCATTAGCCCCGTGAGCTTGGATATTACGGAGAAGCTCATAACAACAATGCATAAATTAAAGGACACGGAACGGCTTGCCAATATCGACTCCTTAACGGGCCTTCGAAACCGGAAATTCTATGACGATTATGTCCGCCATTTTAATATGCATCGTGCTCTGCCGTTCTCCTTTGCCATTATAGATCTGGACGATTTTAAACATATTAACGATGGCTTTGGTCATGCTACGGGTGATTCTGCCTTACAGCATCTTGCAAAAATTTTACAAGAATCCACACGGGATAGTGATCTTCCGGTTCGCTTTGGCGGGGATGAGTTTGTTCTTATTATGGAAAATACCCCCGGTACGGGTGCCGAAATAGTACTACGTCGTATTTGTACAACCCTGAAAGAACGCCCGGTGGTTCATACCACGGGGGAGTCATTTTACTTGAGTGTGAGTTGTGGTATTACAGAGCTTTCTGAGGAGGACCGTACCTTTTCCTCTCTCTTTTCTCGTGCAGATGCGCAATTATACCGTGCTAAAATGGCAGGGAAAGGTTGTGTTTATCGTGATTCTTCGTCTGAATAGTCTGGGGCATTTTTCTCTGTAAGGTTTTTTACAAGTAGTTCCAAAAGTTCTTCCTGGAGATTCCAGTGAGCGTAGGCTCCGCGATGCCGATTATTTAAGATAAGAGTAAACGCATAGGTTCGGTTGTCAATGTACACATACCCGGCAAGGTTATTGACCCCGCTTTGGGCAAGGGTGCCCGTTTTTGCTCGTACGGTTCCCCGTAAAGGTGGTGAATCAAGACGAGTTGCGAGGGTTCCATTTATTCCGGCTACGGGAAGACCACTGATAAACTCATATTTCCACTCCGGTTGTTCGTAGACGTACTGCAAGGTGCGTAGGAGTTGGAGCGGGGTTGTCCGGTTTTCTCTTCCCATTCCTGAACCATTTACAAAGTGTGGTGGTGTGTCGGTGCTGTCAATATGGTGTATGTACCAATCTGTCATGCGTTGTGACGCCTCATTCCACGATACGGGGCCGGTTTTGGGTTCTACGGCGGCACGGTAGAGGTTTTCTGCAATAAAGTTATTGGAAAATTGCAAGGTGTTTCCTACATGAAACGAAAGGGGCGGGGAGTGGTGTGTATAGAAGGGCGTGCGGGTGGTATCTTGTGGATGCGGTGTTGTGGTTGTTTTAACAACGGCTGATAGGGTGATTCCTGCCGTATTCAGCATGTGTGAAAGAGCGTTGTGGAAATGGGTTTGTGGATCCCAGATCTTTCGGTAGAACACTCTATGGGGGCTGGTTTCGCTAATAACACCGTTGAGAAAGAGTATTGTTTCTCCTGCATCTTCATAGGTTGTTACTTCCAGTCGGGGAGATCCTTCAGTTTGCGTTACGATACGACCTCGGATACGGACATCGTCCCGGGGTGGAAGCAGGGCAACGTGAGCATCGTTTCCTGCTGTTGTCGGTGCTATGTGGATTTCCAGGGCGTTAAAATTTGCAGATAAGGAACTTGCGGGAGCCATATATGCACGAGAGCTGTTTTTGTTTTCAAAGCCCGGGCCGTAGATTTCACTGCCAAAGAGAGAGTGATCGAGTATCAAGGTGTCGGTTATTTCACGAATGCCACGATTGGCCAGCTGCGTGGCAAAAAGCCAGAGATTTTCTGCAGTAAGATGGGGATCGCCGGTTCCTACAAAACGGGATGTTCCCAGGGTCATCCCTTTTTCAGTATCAAGGGAATCTATGTATACGTGGGTAGGAAAGCGATGCTCTTTACCTAAAATATCAAAGGCTGCAGCGCCGGTGAAAATTTTTTGTAACGACGCGGGGGTAAACCATGAATCTGCATTGACCGCAATATAGGAGGTATCTGCAGAAAGCTCTTGCACGACAAAGCCGAGATGGCTTTGTGTAAAGTCGTGACGGCGTAGAAGTGCTGTAACGTCATCTTTCGTAAGGGCTGCTGTGGTACCATACAGCATAAGCAAAAAAAGAAGATATTTCATTTTCGTTGCAGTATTCCAGTCTGAGTAATAAATTCTTCAGCAGAGTTTACATCGAGATAGACTGAGGCAAAACGAATGTAGGCTATTTGATCTACTTCGTAGAGGCGAGTCATCACCATTTCGCCAATCGTGAGGGAGGCAACCTCTGTTTTTCCAAGACTCCGCAACTCTTTTTCAATGGCATTTGCCATGGCAGCGATTGTATTAATACTGACGGGCCGTTTCTTACAGGCAATCTGCATTCCCTCAACTAATTTTTGCCGATTGTAGTTTTCCCGTCGTAAGTCCCGTTTGATAACGGCGATTTGTGTTTCCTCTATGTACTCATAGGTTGTGAACCGTCCTTCACAGACGGTACATTCGCGACGTCTTCGTATGGCAGAGCCATTGTGGGCAGTGCGTGAATCTATCACCTTGTCGTGTAGATTACTACAATGAGGGCATTTCATGAAGCAACTCGCAAAAAAAAGTTGGCAATCCCAGGACTCTATAATATAATTATCGTACCTTCATTCAAGGACAGTTAGTATGGATTTTGATACAAATAGAAACCGTCTGTTGCAACAGCTGACATCGCAACGAAAACAAAAACAACGGAGCATTGAAAATACGCGGGCAAAAATGCGATTGAAGGAGCAGGCACAAGCTTTGGGAACAGCTTCGTCGAAGCGGCGGGGCAGGAAAAAGTTTGTGTTGCTGTACGGCCATCCCGGGCTTTTTTTGGGCACCGTGAAGGCAACCCTTGCAGATATGGCTGAGGTTGTTTTGTATAATAATATTGATCGAGCTTCTGAGTATGTGCTTGAGCACCATATTCCCTTAGTTATTATGGATATGGACCCTCCCAGTGATTGGCGAAAATGTCATGATCTTTTTACGACAGGGAAAACCATGTATCCCGATATAAACTATATTGTATTTCAAAAGAACAAAATTCCGGAAGAGCCCGTGTGCGTCTTAGAGCATCAAGGTGCTCATGTCTTAACAAAGCCCTTGAATAGTGCAGAGTTCACTGCTCTTGTGGAGAAGCTTGTGTATTCCTAAGGAGGTACGTATGCGTCGGGATAGGCTTGTTGAATATTTAGAATCACGTCTTTCTATTTCTTCCTTTTCAGATTACAGTTTTAACGGGGTACAGATTGCCGGTGCAGAGGAGGTTTCTCGAGTAGGCTTCTCGGTAGATTCGGGCAGCGCCATATTCCGCGACGCTGTTGAGTTGGAGCTGGATTTCCTGGTGGTACATCACGGGTTATTCTGGAACGGGGCAAACCCCTCTTTGCGAGGCCCTATGAAAGAACGAATCTCCCTGCTTCTTTCCCATAATATCACCCTCTTTGCGGCCCATCTTCCCCTTGATGTGCACGCCGAAATTGGAAATAATGCAGTTTTGTTGGAGCAGGTTGGGTGTGATGGGTCGTCTCAGGGGATGGTCCCTTGCGGGACGGGGTATTTGGGAAATCTCGGTGTTGTGTCAGAGCCACGGACTGTTCAAGAGATTTCCAATGACCTCTTGCGTCATTACCCTGGGGTAGACATGAAGGTGGTTCTTCCTGATCGTCTGGTCCAACGGGTTGCCGTTTTAAGTGGTGCTGCATCACGAAAAGATTTTTATCGGGCCTGTGCCATGGGGGCAGATCTTTTTATTACAGGTGAACAGTGCGACTATTTTCACGATGCGTGTGATGCTGGGTGTGGCTTGCTTTTTATGGGGCATCACGCCAGTGAAGAGGGGGGAATGCGTGCCTTGCGCAGAGATGTGGAGCGTGTATTTCCTCAACTGAACACGCATTGCATTAACCATGCAACGGGTCTGTAATAAAAAAATCAACAAAATAAAATTTGTGTGACCAGTATCACACTTGTTTTGCCCTGTGTAATGTATCTTACTAGTAGATATCTCATTGAGCATATTACACAGCACTACATTCTGCTGTATAATTGGGAGTGGTGAGTTATCCCGTAGGGGGTGACTCACTTTTTTTTATGTGATCCCAGATATCATTGAGTTCTTGTGCAGAAGTTGTGTGAAACTCTTTCCCATGCTGGGCTAATTCTTTTTCGATGGCCATAAATCGTTGCGTAAAGGAGCGGATTGACGCTTGAAGCCCCTCTTCAGCAGAAATATCTACGTGTCGCGCCACATTTACCAAGGAGAAAAGGATATCCCCCAGTTCTTTTTCTGCATGCCTATGGTTGCCTGTTTCCACAGCTTCACGAAATTCCCCAAATTCTTCTTCTACTTTGTTGAGAACGGGAGAAAGGCTTTTCCAGTCAAAGCCTGCGCGCGATGCTTTTTTTTGTAATTTTTCTGCTTTCATAAGTGAGGGCAGAGCGGTGGGGACTCCATCAAGAATAGAGGTTCTTCGTTCTTTTCCTGTTTCTCCCGCTTTAATTTTCTCCCAATTGGCAAGGACTTCTTCCGCGGAATCAGCCCGTGTTTCTCCAAAAACATGGGGATGGCGGCGAATGAGCTTTTCGCAAATTGTTTTTCCTACTTCATCAAGGGAGAATTGGTTTTTCTCTGCGGCCATATGACAATGAAATACTATTTGCAGGAGAATATCACCTAATTCTTCTTGCATTTCCTCTACATCGTTATGGTCGAGAGCATCGAGATACTCGTAGGCCTCCTCGATCAGATGTCCTTTAATAGAGTGAGGTGTCTGCTTCTGATCCCACGGGCACCCCTCAGGGCCACGGAGCCGAGCAATGATCTCTTCGAGGCGACGTATTTGATCAGCCATGCCACGCCCCTTTCCCCGGTCGAAGCAACTCTGGTGTACCACTGGTTAAATCGATGATGGTTGAGGGGATGGTGGGGTGGCACGGCCCGGCGTCAAGCATGAGGTGTACCCCGTTAAGCACTTCCGGAGTCATAAAGTGTGCGGGGTCCCACCGGTTTTCTCCAGAAGTATTGAGAGAGATATTTGCCATGGGGTGTCCTACCGCTTCAAGAAGTGCTTGGATAACAGGGTTATCTGGAATGCGAATCCCGACATATTTTCGTTTTTTTGAGATTTTTTTACGCACGTAGGGTGAGGCAGGAAGAATAAATGTATACGGACCGGGGGTGTATTGTTTTAATAGTTTGAAATTAGGTGTGGAGATGTCCACATACTGTTGTGCCTGTGAAATGGTATGGAAGAGAAATGAAAATTTCCGTTCTTTGTCTTTGTTCAGAATGGTGGCGATCTCTTTTATTTTTTTCTGATTTTCTACACAACAGCCCACCCCGTATACGGTATCCGTGGGGTAGATAGCAATGCCCTCTTCCTGCACTAAAATCTGCCGGGCCTTTGCGATATGGCGTTCCTGCGGGGTTTCAGAATGAATATGAATATGTTCCATAGCTCCTCCGAAAAATCCAAGAAGATCGGACGATCTTCTTGGAAGAATGGGTTAATACTTGCTGTATAGACCGCTAATAGATCTGCCTGCATTGGTATAGGTAATGGCTTTCCCAAAAAGTTCAGCCACTGACACAATCTCAAGTTTCTCATGGCGCTTTTCCTGAGGAATGCATACCGTGTCTGTCACCACAAGCTTTTTAATACATGATTGTTCGATGCGTTCCCGCGCATTTCCAGATAAGACTCCATGGACACAGAAGGCGATAATTTCTGTGGCGCCTTTCTTTTCAAGCATTTCTGCAGCCTCAATCAAGGAGCCTCCCGAGGCTACTTCGTCGTCAAAGATGAAGGCTTTCTTGCCTTCCACTTCGCCAATAATGTTTTCCATGCTGGGAGCTTCAGAATCATCAGAGCGACGTTTATCCAATATTGCCAAGGGAAGATTCAGACGACGGGCGTAATGACCAGCATGTTTTGCACTGCCTGCATCAGGGGCAACAACAACGCCGTTTGTTGTATCAAAGCGTGTTGCCGCATCGCAGAGAATTTTGCCTGCAAGAAGGTGGTCACAGGGGATGTCAAAAAAGCCTTGAATCTGTGCGGAGTGAAGATTCATGGTCATAATGCGGTCTGCCCCTGCTGTCTGGATCAGGTCTGCCACCAGTTTTGCCGTGATCGCGATGCGCGGTTCGTCTTTTTTGTCAGATCGAACATAGGGAAAGTAGGGGGTTACGGCGGTAATTCTGCCTGCGCTGGCGTGTTTGGCCGCATTGATCATAATGAGAAGCTCCATGAGACCTTCGTTCACCGGGGCACAGGAGGGTTGGATAAGATAGACATCTTTACCGCGGACGCTTTCTTTAAAGGCGACCTTGATATTCTCGTTGCTAAACTTCATAATGTCCACCGCGCCGGGCATTACCCCCGTGGTAGCACAGATCGCCTTCGTCAGCTCGGGATTTGCTCGACCTGAAAAAATTTTCAATTCTCCAAACATACCTGTTCCTCTTTATGTTATTTGAAATTTTCCGGTTGTTTCGTTGTAAAGAGAGATGAGTTGTTTTATATCATCTTGAAAAAGATCGGGATGTCGTACCGGGCGAACTTCAAAGAAATATTTGCCCTCACGTTGCTCCAACAGAAGCCTTAAGGCATCTCGCCCTTTTTGTTCTCGATAGAAGATGTCAAATACCCGACCTTGAAAAAAAAGCATGTATCCTTTTCTTCGTCCGATGAGAATATGAAGCACTCCGGTTTTTTCATGGTCGGTGATGTGGAATATATCTTCACGCAGGCGGCCCTCTTCAATGGTTCCCGAGAGAAAGAAACTGGTGTCTCGGATGCGCCCTTCTTCTCTTGTGGTCTTATTCCGCTGGATGGCAGTTTTTGCACCCCACACGATCGCACGTACCAGGATAAACCCTGCAGCGACACCGGAAATAACGGGCAAGACCATATTTACCTGCATGTATTTCTTTCTCTAATTTCATGGGCGGTTGCAATAGGAAAAATACATAATTAAAACGAATAATACTATAATTTTTTTTGCGAGTCCTTCTTTTACCGCTGCAAAAGGTATTTTGTCAAAAATAAACTTAACTGATTGCTCATCTATGAAAGTGAATAAAAAAGCCTTGGAGCGGTTGTTTCATTACCGCAATATCTTGTATCGATTACAGGAAGACGGCGTTACCCGTATTTATTCCGACACCCTTGCTGAAGAGCTGCATACCACCGCGTCGCAAGTCCGAAAAGATTTCTCTCTCTTTCATATTAAGGGAAACAAAAAAGCGGGATATCATATACCAGACTTACTGGACCGGTTAGAAGAGATTTTTGATTCAGGTGCTGCGCAGAAGGTGATTATTATGGGTATGGGACGTATCGGCAGTGCCTTGGCACAGTATCGGTGGTCGTCCAATCAAAATTTGGTAGTGGTAGCAGGGTTTGATATAGATCCGGCGAAACAGCAACGGACGGGCTTTCCTGTCTATGATCCCCAGGAGTTATCCCGTTTTGTATCACAAAACAGTATCGAGCTTGGTATTCTTGCTGTTCCGGAACGCGTGGCTCAGGCAGCGTATGATGCGCTGGCAAAGGCTGGGATTCGAGGGGTGCTGAATTTTGCGCCGGTAATCCTTACAGAACGCCCTGGATGCGTGGTGACCAGCTATTGTGTAGAGAGTGAATTGAGCAGTCTAATTTATATCGTCAATAAGGAAAAGAAAGAGCTATGAGCGACGGGAAAAAGAGGGTATTAATAAAGATTGGTGGATCGACGGTAAATGATGCCGGCTTCCTTGAAAGCCTCGGCTGTTCCATTCAGCAGTGTGCTAGCACAATCGATTCGATTTTGGTTCATGGCGGAGGCAAAGACATTGCGGCTGAATATGCACGTATGAATACAGAGTACTCCTTTGTTGACGGATTGCGCGTAACCGATGAGGAGATGATGGGTGGGGTTCAGCGTGTTTTAAGCGGTGAAGTGAATAAGCGGATCGTTCTTTCTCTCTGTGGGAAAGGGGTTCCTGCCTTGGGTGTCAGCGGAGTAGATGCGGCTCTTCTCACGGCTGAAAAAATAACAGTCCGCGGGCACGACCTTGGGCGAGTGGGGCGCATTACGCAGGTCAATTCCTCCTGTATTACAGCCTTGATAGGTGTAGGGTATGTTCCGGTGATTTCGCCGGTTTCAGGAGATGGGATTGGGGGAATTTTAAATATCAATGCCGATGATGCTGCATCGGAGGTGAGTGTGGCCTGCAATGTGAGTGATCTCGTGTATGTGTCAGACGTGCCCGGGGTCCTTATAAATGATACTGTGGTATCTTACCTCTCCGTGGAGGACATTGAGGGGTATATTAAAAGCGGTGATGTGACAGGGGGAATGATTCCCAAGCTTCGTTCTGCCGCAGACTCTATTCGCCGGGGTGTTGGACGAGTCCATATTACTGGGTGGTACGGTGATGAAACCTTAGAACAAGAGTTGTCCGGCCGTGATTGTCGTGGAACAACTATTTTTGCAGGAGCATAAAAATGCAGTATGATTCTTTCTTTGTAAACACCTACGGTCGTGGCGCCATGCCGTGTATTGAACGCGGAGACGGGGTTTTTTTGTATGATACCGCAGGTACGGAGTATCTTGATTTTATTTCGGGTATTGCCGTAAATGCTCTGGGGTATAATGATACAGAACTGGTGCATGCTATGACAGAGCAGTGTCAACAGCTCGTACACTGTTCAAATCTCTTTTCAAACCCTGCACAGGATACCTTAGCCCGTATGCTCGTAGAGAACAGTTTTGCCGACCGGGTATTTTTCTGTAATAGTGGTACTGAAGCAAATGAGGCGGCCATTAAGTTTGCACGAAAAAAAGCGGGAATGCAAGAGGGGTCAAAAACGGGGATTCTTTCCTTTTACGACTGTTTCCATGGTCGAACATATGGTGCAATGACTGCAACGGCCCAGAAGAAGTTTCATACGGGGTTTCATCCCATTCCGGGAGGATATCACTATGCTCCATTAAACGATATTGCGGCGACAGAGCAAGTTCTCTCAACGGCTGATTTTGCAGCTATTATTGTAGAGCCGGTGCAGGGCGAGGGTGGGTTAGAGTTGGCGTCTCCTGAGTTTTTGCAATTTCTCCGTGATTATTGTGATTCCACCGGTACGGCCCTCGTCTTTGATGAAATTCAGTGTGGTTTGGGGCGCACAGGCTCTTTGTGGGCCTACGAAAGCTGTGGAGTGACCCCGGATATTCTAACGAGTGCAAAACCCCTTGGCGGTGGTTTGCCTTTGGGGGCGGTACTATTAAAAGACGCCTGGGCAGCACCAATTTCGCCGGGAGACCACGGTACTACCTTTGGGGGAAACCCTGTGGCGTGTGCTGGGGGGGCGGTGGTTCTGTCTCGTTTGGTTGCAGGTGAGCTTCTTTTGCTGGTGCAGCAGCGTAGTTCGTACCTCCAGAAGGGGTTGGAGAAGTTTGTGCGGCAGAAAGATGGAGTCCTGTCATACTGCGGAAAAGGGCTTCTTGCAGGGGTTCGCCTCAACTACGACCCAACTGAGGTGTTGCTTGCCGCGCGAAGACGTGGCCTTCTTGTTGCAAAGGCGGGAAAAAACACCCTCCGTCTCATTCCTCCTCTTATTGTGACCGAGGAACATATAGACAGGGCTCTGCAAATTCTGGATGATATTTTATAAGGGTTTTATTTACCTAACAATAGTACCCGCGTCATAAAAAAATAGAAAAAAACCTTGAAACAGCCACACCCATGTTATATTTATGAGTGTGGCTGTTTCTGTCTGAAGAAACACTCTTGTAGAGCATGCCCCGCCTATAAAACAGCAAGAACTAGTTGTAATAATAATAAAAAATGGAGGAAAAATGGCGAATTGGAAAGTGCCTTTTTACACGCACCAACGTCAGTACGAGAACTTGAAGCCCGAGCTTCAGGCTGCCATGGAAGAAGTTTTTCAAAGCGGAAAATATGTGCAGGGTCCTGCCCTTTCTCGTTTTGAGGAAGAGTTAAAAGAGTATATGGGCAGTGAGTATGCCATTGGTGTTGGAAACGGTACCGATGCATTGTGGCTTACCTTTATGGCTCTTGGCCTTGGAAAAGGTGATGAGATGATCACAAACGCAAACACCTTCTTTGCTACGGCTGAAGCAATGTGGATTGCCGGCGCAACTGCAGTGCTTGTAGACTGTGATCCTGAGACACGCAATATTGATCCTGAAGCAGTACGTAAGGCGATCACCAACAAGACTCGTGCAATTGTTCCTGTTCACCTTTACGGTCTTACTGTTGATATGAAGGCGATTCGTGAAATTGCAGATGAGCATGGTCTGTATGTTATTGAAGATAACGCGCAGGCAATTGATGGTCATGGTGATACTTTCAAGCAGGGTGAGCTTTCTGATGCAGTGTGTACTTCATTCATCACCCAAAAGAATCTTGGTACATACGGTGATGCCGGTGCTATCTTCACGAATCACAAGTTCATTGATGATCGTGTTCGTCAGCTGCGAAACCACGGTTCAAATGCGCGAAACGTACACTCCTTTGGTTTCAACAGCCGTCTTGATGATCTTCATGCAGCTATTCTTTCTGTGAAGCTTAAGAAGATTGGTGCTCTTACGGATCGCCGTGTTGAAATAGGTGAGCGTTTGAATAAAGAGCTCGCCGATGCGGCTAAAGGATGGTTGCGTCTTCCCTACGTTCCTGCTGGATATCGTCATGTGTTTCACTGTTATGTTGTGGAAACCCTTGATCCTACTGAGCGTGATACCTTCTTGGCATATCTTCATGATAATGGTGTTGAAGCTAAGACTCACTACTCAATTGCAATCCATCGTCAAAATGGGTTCCCATGGGGCAAAGATGCTCGTGTTGCTGGTCCTCTCCCCAATGCTGAGGCCAATGCAGACTCTTGTGTGACTCTGCCTCTTGTACCTGAGCTAACAGACGATGAGATTTCTGTAATGATTGACGTTGTGAAGGCTTACGCAAAACAACGATAATCTGCTTTTTTGCAATTACGGGCCTTTGGCTCTAAAAAAATTGTATATTTGTGGCATCTTCCCCTCTTACGGGAGGGTGCCATTTTTTGTTGTGTACTACTAAGAAATTAATGAAAGAGGAAAAAATGGCGAAATATAGTGTGATGGTAATTGGACTTGGAAAACGTGGCGGTCACCACGTGCAGCATTTTAATGCTCACCCTGACTTTGAGGTAACAGCGGTATGTGATATTAACGAAAAACAGATTGATGCAGTGGTGCAAGAGCACAATCTTCCAGACTCTGTTGTTCGTGGTACTGACGCAAAAAGTGTTGCCATGGAAGCAAAGCCAGATGTTCTCGCGTTTATGACGCTTCCAAATATTCGAAAAATGTTTGTTGAGCTTGGTGCTGAGTGTGGTGCAAAAATGATTGCCTTTGAAAAGCCCGTTGCCCTCACCTCTGAAGAGGGGCTTGAAATAAAAGAGATTATAGAAAAATCAGGGCTGAAAGCTGTGTTGTCGTATCAGCATCGCTACGGTACACACTATCAAGCGGTTAAAGATATTGTAGATTCTGGAAAAATTGGTGAAGTAACCGATATCTATGCCAATGCCATGGGGTGGCCTGCGCATATGTTTACCCATATGTTGCACTATTCTCGGTGGTATGCAGGAAACCCCAAGGGGGAGTGGGTGATTGCAAATGCTGCAGGAAAAAATAAACTTTCCTCTCCAGATCACCATCTTTCTCCCGACTATCTTGCGGGGATTGTAAATTTTGAGAATGGCGTGCACGGCGTCTATGAAGTTGGTGCTGGCCAGCCCGATGTAAAGCATGTGGGCAAGTGGTTTGGTAAAAACAGAATTGGTGTTAAGGGGACCAAGGGATACGCTGAGGCGTATACCAATGGCGGGTATAAAGCGGTTACCCCAGAAGGTGTAATTGAAGGAGAAGGTGCCATGGATTATCATAAAGACATGCCCGGATATATCCAGGATATTGCCGATGATCTCAATGGGGTACAGCCGCATCCGTGTAATTTTGAAAATGCCTGGGAAAACTTTTCTATTTGGCAATCAATGTATCGCTCGGCCCTTGATGGTGGCCAGGTGTCCTTGCCCCTTACAGAGGGAAGAAATGAAGTTGAGGAGTTTCGCAAAACCTTACGTGATACTCCCGTCCTTCCTTCTTTTGAGAGTGATGAAACAAAGGAACAGTTTGGACTTTAGATAGAAGAAGGTTTTGAAATGGAAGTCATTGTACGGAGAGACAAAGAGGCAGCAACAGATTTGGTTGCTCGCCTTGTGGTAAAGCAGGTAATGGATGATCCCACCAGTGTGTTGGGGTTGGCCACGGGAAGAACCATGGAGGCTGTGTATGATCGCCTTGTCGACATAGACGCCAAAGAAGGGGTCGATTTTTCCCACGTAAGTACCTTTAATCTCGACGAATATGTTGGTCTTGCACCGGAGGATGAGAATTCGTACCGATCATATATGAATAAATATCTCTTTGATCGGGTGAATATAAACAAGGCAAACACCTATATTCCCAACGGCATCGCGGAAGATCTTGAAGAAGAGTGTCGCATGTATGAGGCAAAAATTCGCGCAGCAGGTGGAATTGACTTCCAATTACTCGGTATCGGTAGCTCCGGTCATATCGGGTTTAACGAACCTCTCTCAGCGCTTCTTTCTCTCACACGGGTTAAGGCGTTGAACCCTGAAACTATTGAGCAAAATAGCCCGCTCTTTCCTTCTCCTGAGATGATGCCTCGTCGGGCAATCACCATGGGGGTTGATACTATTATTAAAAGTAGACGAGCCGTGCTTCTGGCTACGGGGGAAAGCAAGGCAGAAATTATCGCCAAGGCGGTTGAAGGGCCCCTTACTTCAATTGTTACGGCCTCTGCCTTACAGCTGCACAAGCACTGTACCATCGTTGTTGACGAAGATGCGGCAAAGCTCTTGAAGATGCGCGATTATTATGATTGGGTATTTAATAATGAGCCTGAGTGGGAAGATTTTCGGTAAAAGAATGGGCGGCTTTAGCCGCTCTTCTTTTTGCGTATATTTGTGATTAGCATATTAAACAAAACCCTTGCAGAGTTTGAAGGAGTCTTTTACGCCTCCTACGGCAAACGGCAGTATCACAGCAGAGCGGTGTATCGGCATTTTTTCCAACGTGGCAGTTGTGATTGTACAGGCCTAAAAGAGTTTGCGCAGAACCCTGCCCTTGCTCGTCGGGTATTACATGATCTTGCGGTTCCTGCTATAGAAATAGAAACCGTCTGTGAAGATTCAAAAAGCGTTAAGTTTACTTCACGGTTACGTGACGGTGAATGTATTGAGACAGTTATTTTAAAATACCCTCGGCGCATGACCCTCTGTCTTTCCAGTCAAGTGGGGTGTCGTTATGGGTGTGTCTTTTGCTCAACTGGAACCATGGGGTTTATTCGTAATCTTACCGTTGAAGAAATTGTTTGGCAAGTGTATGCTGCAGTTCACTTATTAGGGTATGCGGTACGAAATGTGGTGTACATGGGAATGGGCGAACCCCTGGATACCTCAGAAGTTGTGTGTCACTCCATTGAGATTTTACGGGAGCAACGCGGTTTTGATATCGCGCCTGCAAATATCACCGTGTCTACGGCGGGGCATATTCCCGGCCTTGAACAATTATTTTCAGCTTCTTTTGTGAATCTACGTATCGCTCTTTCTCTTCATAGCTGTGATTCTGCTGTGCGAGATCAGTTGATGCCGATTAATCGGCGATATCCGATTGAAGCCGTTCTTGCAGTGTTGGAGCAACGCTTGAAAGATACAGGGGGGCAACTCTTTGCGGAGTATCTCTATTTTCCAGGATGGAACAATAGACCCTACGATGTTGATGCTTTGGTTGCTCTTTCAGAGAGAGTTCCTTTGCGGTTAAATCTGTTGACATACAACCAGGGTACAGCTCCTTTCTTTCTCCATCAGGAGACAACCCACGGTATAGAACAGTTTCGTCATGACTTGGTTGCCCGAGGAGTGCACGTGCTCGTTCGTGATTCCCGGGGTGAATCAATTTCCGCAGCATGTGGACAACTTGTAAATAAAAAAAGGAAGAATGCCCGTGAATGAACAAATACAGAAAGAAGCCTTTGTTCTTAAACAGTCCTATTTTGTTCTGTTTTTTGTTATGGGGCTTGTTGCGCCCTTTGCATCAATATTTTTTAAACACGTCCTTGTTGATGATATGGGAAATCCCGCCGATGGGAAAATAAAGATTATTATGACAGCGGTTCCCTTGGTGGCTTTCTTGGGGAATATTGTCACCGGTATTATCTCAGATAAACTGCAGTTGGGGCGGCGTATTGTTACAATACTGTGCGGGTTGTCGGTGTTTCCCGCTATTGTTGTAGGCATGGTTGGTGAGTCATTTTTCATGGATCTTCCCCTCACAAACCGCTTTTATATTTTGGCGTTTTCCTTTCTCCTGTATAACCTTTTTGCCCAGCCCATTAACCCCCTTCTGGATTCCGAAACATTAGGGTTTCTCAATCGTCATTCTCATCGAAGCAAATATGGGCGGTTTCGTTTTTGGGGTACCCTGGGATGGGCAGTAATAACAGTTTCGATTGGTGCATTTCTTACGTATGTGGTGCGTGACTCGTCGCGTGTTATTTATAGTTATAATTTCTATTTTGCTGCATTTTTCTTTGCCTTGCTCGTTGTCCTTTCTTTTTTGTCACGGAGTGAAGCACGGCCGCAACCAGTGAAAATCCCGTGGGGGCATTTGCGAAAGGATCGTTCTTTTTTTGCTTTCCTCTTCTTTATTTTTTGTACTGGTATTATAAATAATGGTATCAGTATGCAGTATATGGGGTACTATCTTGAAGATGTGACCAATACACCCTTTGAAATAGGTATGATGTTTGGGTTTTGGACAGTCCTTGAGTTCCCTGTTATGCTTAAGGGGGAGTGGCTGATGAAGAATTTGGGGAATAGAAAATTAATGATCATGGGGCTTCTCTTAACATCCTTAAAACTCTATTTGTTTTCTCTCTTTACGAATGAAACCCCCTTCGTCTACAAGTTCTTGGCAGTACTCATTCACGGCCCCGCTTTTAGTTTTTATTTTTTGGCTCTGATTGATTATGTAGACCACCGAGCGCACCGGCAAATGCGTGCCACCTATATGTCAATAACAACAATTGTTCGCTCCACCTTGGCCGGAGCTGCAGGCGGGTGGGTTTGCGGAGAGATAATTGAACATCATGGTGCACGGCAACTTATGAGTGTTGGCGCTGTGGGAGCTCTTGTTATGACCGTGTATTTTATTCTACTTGTAAAAGATAGCACCGATGAAAAAAAGTTTGACTTTTGAAAAAGTTGTTACGTATATTTGAGGCAGTTTGAGATTAAGAAAATGGAAAGGCGGAGTGATGCCACGTAAAACATTTATCGCAGGCAACTGGAAAATGAACAAGACCGTTGATGAGTCTGTTGTTCTTGCTAAGGATGTGGTCGCTCAAGTCGGTGATGTATCCGACGTTGAGGTTGCAATCTGCGTGCCATACACCTCGCTAACAGAGGTTGCACGAGTTATTGATGGAACCTCCGTGAAGCTTGGTGCTCAGGATGTTTACTGGGAGGAAAGTGGCGCTTTTACGGGAAAGGTATCCTGTGAAATGTTGCGCTCGGCCGGTGTAGAATATGTAATTGTTGGCCACTCTGAGCAGCGTTCCTATTTTGGTGAAACTGATGAAGCTGTAAATAAAAAAGTACATGCGGTCATTGGTGCTGGCCTTCATCCTATTGTCTGCGTTGGAGAAACACTTCAAGAGCGTGAAGATGCAGTTACTGATGCTGTGGTTGCTCGACAAGTTAAAGCAGCCTATGACAATGTTTCTGCTGCTGATGCAAAAAAGACAACAATTGCCTATGAGCCTGTATGGGCCATTGGTACAGGTAAAACAGCAACTCCAGAAATGGCACAAGAGGTGCATGGAACAATTCGTTCTCTCCTCGCTGACATGTATGATCAGGATACGGCTGACTCAATCGTTATCCAATACGGTGGAAGTATGAAACCTGCCAATGCGAAGGGGCTTCTTGAAAAGCCTGATATTGACGGTGGCTTAATCGGTGGGGCTGCATTGAATGCCGATACGTTTCGCGGCGTAGTGCTTCCGGAATAAGAAAGAGGAACTCATGTTTGGATTTTTATTAGTGCTGTTTGTTCTGGTTTGCTTACTCCTTGGGCTGTTCATTTTAGTTCAGTCAGATACAGGAGGGGGAATATCTGGAGCAATTGGTGGAGGCTTAAGTAGTGCCAACTCTGCCATAGGGGCACAAAATACTGAGAATATTCTGACTCGGGGAACAACCCTTCTTGCAGTGTTGTATTTTGGGTTAGCACTAGGACTCTTTGTTATGGCTTCAAATTACGGAGCCGGTGGAGGCATCCTTGATGCTCCAGTACAACGACAGGAACAACAGGGCGGACAAGAGCAAGGTGTTGATGTTATAGATCCTTCTGATGTGGAAGTGCCTGCTGATGAAATGGAGCAACCCGATGTAGCACCGATTCCACAGGGTGAAGAAGTCCTTCCTGAGGAAGAAGTTCCCATGGGTGACATTGAGATGGGAGAGCCAACTCCTGAGCAAGAACATGTCCCGCAGGGTGAATAATACATATGCGGCTGTGGCGGAATTGGTAGACGCGCAAGATTAAGGATCTTGTGGAGGTTACTCTGTGCCGGTTCAAGTCCGGCCAGCCGCACCATTAACGGGCACCTTTTGGGTGCCTGTTTTTATTGGAAGGAAAATATGAATTCCCTTTATGGAATGACCAGTGATGAGTTGCAGACGTGTATGGAGAAGCATGGCTTTCCCCGATACCGTGCACGGCAAATATATGGGTGGCTCTATGGTCATGGGGTTACCTCTTTTGAAAAAATGACAAATCTCCCCGCACGTATTGGAGAAGCCCTTGCTCAAAACGGGTATGGGCCACATCTTCCAGCGGTTGTTTCGGTACAGTCATCAGAATATGATAATTCTTTCAAGATTCTTCTTCGTGGAATCGACTCGTCTCATACCTATGAAGCTGTTGTTCTTCAAAAAGAGGAACGTGTTACCCTCTGTATTTCATCACAAATTGGATGTTCCTTGGGATGTCAGTTTTGTAAAACCGGTGAAATGGGCTTTGTACGAAACCTCATACCGGCAGAAATTATTGGTCAAGTGGTTCAGGCTAATCGGATCTTAGAAGACAAAAAAATAACGAATATTGTCTTTATGGGAATGGGTGAAGCCCTCCTCAATTATTCTTCCTTTGTGCAAACCTTGGCCCTATTAAAAGATCCCCAGGGTTTTGGTATCAGTAGTCGTCGTATCACCGTCTCAACGGCGGGATATGTACCAGGGATACAGCGACTGCTCAGAGATGCTATTGCGGTAGAGTTGGCGGTGTCGCTCAATGCAACAAATGATGCAGAACGTAACATCTTGATGCCCATAAATAAAACATATCCTCTGGTAGAACTTTTAGAAGCAGCTCATACCTATGCAGAATTTCGAAACAGGCCTGTAACAGGTGAGTATGTACTCTTACGTGGCGTTAATGACTCTGACAGGGCGGCACAGATGTTGGCTGAATTGGTACGTCCCTATTCTGTTAAAATCAACTTAATCCCCCTTAATTCAGATGATGAGATGCAGTTTCGGCCGCCCACGGAAGAGCGTATCCTCGCATTTTCTCGTATCGTAAAAGCAGCGGGAGTACCCGTAACAATTCGGCGGAGTGGAGGGCGTGATATTGATGGTGCCTGCGGTCAGCTCGCTATAAAAGAGTAAAAAATGGTGTCATGGTATAATATTTGCTCTTTAAAAGCCGATATAGTATACTAGTGGTATGGAGGTAGAAACCATTGATCTGGAGGGCTTATGCGGTATAGAAAAAAATATTCACCCTATGATATTCAGTATTTTTCATATGAAGATGAGGGTAAGCCTCGGCGTGAGCGCATTATTAGTGAGGATGATATTCTCAATCTTCGTATACTCTTGCACTCAAAACTCTCTTTTGAAGATTTTCTTCAAAAGATATAACCCTTGTCGCAAAGGTCAGAAAATAAAAAAGTCCGTTTATCGGGCTTTTTTTTATATATTGACCTAAAAAGGGGTATGAATGAAAGTTGTTCAATGTGTGGAAGAGCTTAGTAACTATATACACAAAAAGCGGTCTCAAGATGCCCGTATATCCTTTGTTCCTACCATGGGAGCTTTACACGAAGGACATTTAACTCTTCTACATGCTGCACGAAGAGAAGGGGATATTCTTGTTGCATCAATCTTTGTAAATCCCACACAGTTTACTGAAGCAGCAGATTATGAAACCTACCCCACTCCACATGAGGACGACATTGCCTGTGCGGAAAATTGCGGTGTTGATCTCCTCTTTATGCCTTCGGCGCAGGAGATGTACCCTCGCGATTTCTCTTCTCATATTGCCTGTGGGCCCATAACATCACGTTTAGAAGGTGCATGCCGACCGGGACATTTTGATGGGGTTACCACGGTTGTTGCAAAACTATTTAATCTTGTTATGCCCAATCACGCGTTTTTTGGTCAAAAAGATGCACAACAGGTATTAGTTATCCGCAAAATGGTTCGTGACTTCAATATGCCCGTGATCATTCGAACAGTCCCAACAGTTCGAGAGAGTGACGGCCTGGCTCGAAGTTCAAGAAATATTCATCTCACCTCTAAGGAGCGTTCAGAAGCAATTTTGTTGTATCGGGCACTCTCAGTTGTCCATGAGCTGTTTCAGGGGGGGGAAGACCGCGTTGCGATGCTGAAAAACGCCATGGAAAAAACGCTTTCTAACGCACGAACCCTGCGGGTAGAATACATTGCCTTTTCAGATGAAGAATGTGCTTCTTACACTGCTACTGTTCCCCGTGGAAAAGGGGCGCTTTGTTCTTTGGCGGTGCGTATGAGTGAATCAGGAACACGCCTTATTGACAATATTGTGCTGGGGGCATTTCGTGTGTAAGCAAGGGCTATTTTTGCTCTGTTTTCTCTTGGGTACGGCCTATGCCATGGAAAGAGATTTCTCAATTTCCCTTGATATGGGACAAAGCAACCCCCTTGAGGCGGCGTTACAAGAAGGGGCTGAGGCAGCCTATGAAGTAAATTACCATGGGCTTACGCTGCTTGACAAGAGAGATCTTGATTCTGCAAAGGTGTATTTTGATTCGGCTCGTGCCATGCTCCCTTTTTATGCAGATGCAGAAAACAACTACGCGCTCGTACAGTATCGAAAAGGTGAAATAGAGACTCCGCGAAGAATTTGGCAATCCATTATATATCATGATAGCACTTACGCTCGAGCACATTATAATCTTGGGCTTCTTGCCTTTGAGCAGGAAGAGTATCATCGGGCTCATGATTTTCTCCGTCGTGCCGTGCGGCATCAAGATGATTTGGCACACGCCCATGCCTTGTTAGGACAGGTCCGTCAGAAACTTGGTCATCCCCAGGCTGTGCAAAGTTTTGAACGGGCTGTGCAAATTGATCCTTCGGATAGTTCCTTTGCGGAACAATACGTTTTTTCTCTCCTTGCGCAGGAAGATACAAGCTCTGCCAAAGATGTTTTGCGTCGTGATGAGCGGGCGTGGGCTCGAGCGCTTCGGGGCAAACTTTTAGTGAAGCAGGGAAGAGGTGCCACGGGGAGAATGTTACTTGAACCACTGTGGAATGAGGGGGATACAACCATCGTGCCGTATTTGGTTGAAGCCTATATTCAAGACGAAGCCTTCGAAGAAGTTGTCGCTTTGTATCAGGAGAAGGCGCATCTTTTTACATCTGATCTATTGCCCTCCCTATTTTATGCTAAATACTCCTTGGGTGATTTTGATGGGGCTGTGCAGCTGAAACACCTCGACGGGATTCAGAGTAAAGACGATGCACTTTTGCGAATTAATACTGCACAGATATATTATGAACGAGGGCAGACAGGTCGTGCCGTAGAGGTCCTTTCAGGGGTTCCTTCTGCGTATCACGGCGGGTTTTATTGGAGGGTTCATGGGGCTGTGATGTTTCAAAGGGGGAAGTTTGAACAGGCTGAAAGGTCTTTCCTAAGAGCCTTGGAAACAAGCGATGAACCACCTGCGGATATTTACACTTATCTGGGGCTTCTATACGTTCAAACTGGGCTGAAAGATCGAGCTCTTATACAGTTTGAGAAGGCCCTTGCCCTGAACCCCGATGACATCGATGCCGCCTTTGAAAGTGCGATCCTACGTGAAGAAGGGTTTTCGCGGGTACGCGAGCTTCTTGAAGAGCGGCTCTCCACAGGACAGGCACATCGGGCCGACTCGCTTCGTCTTGCCTATCTGTTACACCGGGATGGGCCTTCTGCTCGCGCCCGAGCGCTTACCGCAGGGTATGAAGCAACAACACCACAGGAGTTTTATCTTTTTCATCAGCTCTGTCAAGACTACGCTTCCCAAGATGCCTTGCAGTACTGCCTTGAGCGGCACAACCCCTTTTCATATCTTTCGGCACAGCAGATGCGCGATTTTCTTCGGCGCTTGAATCAAGCAGGGGAATACGCTGTGGCAACATCCTTTGGAGAACGGGAGCGAAGCCTCCAGCATCGGGGGGATTGGGAGATCTACTATATCCTTGGGTACTCCTGGTTTCGTCGTGGAGGATATGGTACGGCCCGTGCATATCTTCGACGAGCTCATGAAAAGAACCCAGAAGATCTTTATACGGCTTTTCTGCTAAGTGCTCTGATGGAGAAACACTCTGATAATGAGGCGGCTGAATTCGTCTGGCAAAGCTTTATTCCCACCGATAAACATGTCGAAGAGATGGCCACAGTACAGCAGTATCTCTTGAGATATAATCGGGAGGACACTCTCTCTACGCAAGCGCGTCAAACCCTTCGTGATCTCTCCCATGATGCCGTAGTTGATGTGGGGCGTCTGTATCTTGATTTTGGCGATACTGCACGGGTGTATGATATGGCATTTCTTTCCATACACACAGGTGCTCCCGTGGAGGAACTTCTGTCTACGGCGTTCTTTGCTGCTCGTGCTCAGAATGACACGGCGGTAGTCCATCGTCTGATGGACGCCACTTCCCCGGGACTTCTTGCCTATGAACGAGGTGTCTATTATCTCTCTCAAGGCGCATATGAACAAGCGCGCATGGCTGTACAGGATCTGCCTGACACAAGTGCAGGAAAAGCACGAGTGAAGATGCAGTCATATCTTCTCCATGGAGCCCGGGGTACGGCAGCGCAGTACCTGGACTCTCTCCGTGCACAGGGGGTGGAGAGTCTTCCTGTGGAAGAGCTGGAAGCTCTGTTGTCCGAAGCATTTATAATTGAATCTGATACGACAGTAATAACGCCGGAAGACTCAACGCTTCTCTATCAGCATATTCAGTCCATGGAGAAGCAGGGCGAGTGTACGAGGGTGATTCATCTTGTTCGGGCATATCTCTCTTTTTTTGAAGAAAAAGATCTCCTTTCGGTGCTTCGTCGAGCGGGAGCATGTGCCCGCGCAGATTCTCAATGGAAGGATGCTCACACTTTTTATATGCGAGCTTTCCGAGAAAGTGATGCCGCAAAGGATGCATATTATGCAAGTCGAGCATGTTATTTCCTTCAAGACCATGCGTGTGTAAAACACTATTATGATGCCGCACTCATGCGCGATTCAACCCTTCATGATTCCACCTTGGAAAGCGCTACTCATATAGCTGAAGGAGCAGAGTCTCTTCCTGTAGACACCCTGCTGGGTCGTCTCCATGATTTCCCCCTCGATACTCTGTATAACCGCGCTGTGTCGTTCCACCGTCGTGGGAATATCAGCGAAGCTGTCACGGTCTATGAGGCTATTACCCAGCGGGATAGCTCCTTTGTTCGGGCATGGAATAATCTCGGTGTAATAGCGGCAGATCGGGGAGAGGTTTCTAAGGCACTTACATTTTACACAAAAGCACTGACCAAGGGGCGTGGGCGTTCTGAGGCGTATAAAAACATTGTGGAGTTGTATCTCAGCTTGAATGACCACGATCAGGCTCGTATGTGGTTAAAAGAGGGGTTGAAGGCGTATCCTTCCGATTTCTTTCTGCGTCGGTTGCAGCATAATCTCAAAAAAAATTGAATAAGTCATTGAATATCCTTGGGAATTAGGATACTATCTAGCATATATCCACCTATGCAGGTTTCATCAATGGAGCTTACTATGAAGAATTTCGTTGGCATTAAACAGAAGATTATTCAGAGCGTTATGCTCATGATTGCCGTAATCTTTCTTATTATTTTTGCTGTGCTTCTCGGTCAGAATATCAACAGGAATCGTACACGGTTGGAAGAAAATCGCCAACAGATTATTGATGGAATTAAAGCACGTGGTAATATTCTGGTAAAAAACAATAGTACCGCCTTGCGAGGAATGATAGCAGACAATGCCTTTTCATCGATACGGGATCTTGTCAACGCCACTGTGGGGGATGAGGAAAACCCTGATATTGTTCGTGGTATTTGTATTAACCGCGATCGGATCCCCATGGCATATGCTGTTGCGGGAGAAGAGATTGACCCCGGTTTTGACCCCTTAGACGATCCTCTCACAGATTGGTTTATTGAGCAGGAAAGAGCCGTTGATACTACCTACATTGCATCAGAGGAGTTAGGTGGTATTGAGGTATATGAATTTTCATCTCCCGTTCATGATGAGTACACGGAGGAGGTTATTGGGTATATCCGATACACCATTTCAGCAGAGCCCCTGCGCGAAGAGCTCGCCCGTGCGGAGCGGGAAGCTCGACGAGAAATTCTTTTTATGGTGTTGCTTCTTGTGTGCCTCATGGTTGGTGCCATTGTCATGGCATACTTTGTGCTTACTCCCATAGCACAAAAGATCACCTCTCCCATTATAGACCTTTCAGAGTCAGCCAAGGTGATTTCTGATGGGAATTACAATTTTAAAATAGAGCGAACCAGTGATGATGAGGTGGGAATACTTTCAGAAACCTTTGATGAAATGCGTCAGACCATAAAGCAGTATACTGAGCATTTGCAGGATATCATTGATGATAAGATGCGCCAAGTAAAGGATATTCTCAATAATATTGATCAAGGATTAATGACTCTTGATTTCGATGGAAATATCGGAGAAGAGTACTCCCTTATTTCGAATAAAATCCTCAATGTCGAAGATGTATCCCAGCAAGATGTGTACTCCCTGCTTCGTCTTGATACGGCGGGTAAAAAACGATTTGATACGTGGCTTGCTTTAGTGAAAAAGATGCATACTAAGCAGCGCTGGAAAAAGATTGAGAAGCTTGCTCCGATTCATGAACTTCAGTTTCAGACGCTTTCGGATGATTCAAATGCCGATGACACTTTTGTGAATGTGGCGTATCAGAAGGTTTTTGATAAAGAGGGGAATCTCTCAAAACTCATGTTGCTAACCAAGGATATTACTGAGAGCAGAAAACGGGAAATGCAAATGGAAGCAGAGCGTTTGCAGCATGAAAATGAGATGAAGACCATTCTTGGTGTTGCCAATACACCGGAAGAGGAAATGATTGATTTCATGAAAGATACGAAAACGCGCCTTGATGCTATTATGGCAAAAATAGCAAGTCATTTAGAAGGGGTTGCTCGTGAACGTGAGCAGTACCCCGATCGGGATGCTCAATATGCAATTCCTCAGGAAGATGTGGATATTTTGTACCGAGATCTCCATACTCTTAAGGGGAATGGTGGTTCGTACGGATTTGAACTCTTCTCGACCTATGCTCATGAAGCGGAAGATCGTCTTGAGGAGTTACGTTCACCCGTATCTATTCGTCGAAGTGATACCCTTGAGAGTATGAAGCACCTTCTAGAAAAAATGCAGGCAGAGTACGGAGCTATTGATGAAAAGGTGAAGCTTATAAATGGTTCCAAGGAAATGGTGTACGTCAGTGTTCCCGCAGAGCGTGTGGAGTACATTCAGACCCTTACCCGTGATCTTATTGAGGAGTATGGTGAAGAGAAAATTCCTCACGAGCTTTTTGCAACGGCCGAGAAACTTTCTTGGAAGCCCTTTCTTACACAGGGAAGAAAGTATCAGAAGTCTGCCATGAAGGCAGCTCGTTCACTTAAGAAAGAGATCGAGTTTGTTTTTGTCGATGAGAACAAGTTGGTGCCTGGTGATATTTTTAAAGGTGTGGATGAGTCCATCATGCACATTGTGAGAAACGCCGTTGCCCATGGCATTGAGCCAAATGAGGTGCGCCAAGAGAAAAATAAGGGAATTGGTCAAGTGCTCTTTTCTGTTGATTTTGATGAGGAAAAGCGTATAATAAAGATTGCCGATGATGGGGCGGGTATTGATCGTGACGTTATTCTTAAAAAAGCCATAGAACGAGGACTTACAACGGAGCAGGATGCTTCAAACCTTTCTGATCAGGATGTGTATGCCTTTCTCTTTGATAGTGGTTTTTCCACGGCTGACTCGCTTTCAGACATTTCCGGTCGAGGAGTTGGACTTGATGTTGTAAAAGATAATATAGAACGAGCAAACGGTACCGTAGAGATAACTTCGCAGGTTACAGTGGGTACCACTTTTGAAATACGTTTACCGAGATAAGGGGTCTATATGGCAGATATGGCGGTTGTTTTAAAGGAAATACATGATGAGATTTGTTCTGCTGCTGTACATACAGTAGAGAGTTTGTTGAATGTAGATGTCTCCGTGGGTGAAGATTGGGAAGTTCGGGAGCGTCTTACGGGAAAATATGATCATATTATCACCTTGGGATGTTCCAATTCTGATTACCAAGGGGTTATCATGGTGGCCGTGGATGATGCCGGTGCTCGTGAATATGGCGAGAGCCATGAAGAGATTGTTGATATCTTTGGTGAGATTGCCAATACCTATTGTGGGATGTTAATGGATCAAAAAGGTGTAAAGGAGAAGATCGGTATTCTTTCGCAGGCAATACCAATGTATGCGGCGAAGCAGACCTTCTTTCCCCGTGCAGCTGCGGCGAGCGGGAGTGTTATTACGGAAGATGGTGTGGCTATACATATTGGATTTGCTATTCGTGGATTTATGACCCTCTTAAATATGTAACAACTGTTTCAGGAGTGTAGTATGACAAAGAAAGTTGTAGTAGTAGACGATTCCAAATTTCTTACTAAGCAAATTAAAAAATTTCTTGAGTCTGAGATGGGGTATGAGGTTGTTGCCGTGGGGTATGATGGGGAAGAGGCGGTGGCCTTATATCATGAACACTCTCCCGATTTGATAACCCTCGATATAACCATGCCTGGCAAGGATGGCCAGGACGCCATGGAGGAGATTATTAAAGAAGACCCAGATGCGAAGATCTTGATGATCTCTGCTGTTCGTGGCGATGCAATGCTTGAGTGCATGGCAAATGGCGCTGCGGGGTATGTGGAGAAGCCTTTAAAACTCAAGGATGCAGAATTTGTAGAGGACTTTAAATCCACATTGAATGAGATTTTTGAGTAAGCATAACACAAAAATACTGGAGATGGTATTGTGAAAAAAAGTATTACAGGAAAAGTATTATGTGTACTTGCCGTGCTTTTCGGAACCCTTCATTCTGAACAGCTGTACGTGTATTATCCCTCACCGATTCGATCGAGTGTGGTGGCGCAGTTGGTAGAAGATAAGGTAGATGGCGTTGATATTACGGTGTTTGGCGTCTACCGGGATTTCGTGATGCAGGTGCGGGCCGATGAGCCTGAGACTATTCTTGGCCCTGCAGAAACAGTGGCAGCTCTCTCCGGTGGAGAGTATCGGTCTGTTTTGGAAGCGTCTAAAAATGGAAGTACCGATGTTGAGTATGTTCTTCTCTCAATTGGTGAGGCGGTCAATCCAGAAGAATTAGACCCTTCTGCAACCATTGGTGTGGTGGATATTATGGATCGTAATGAGATGACCGCCTTTGTAGAGCGTTTTGTTGGTACATCAGTACGGGTGAATCACGTAACAAAGGTTGAAGATCTGTTACCCCTTCTCACATTCCGGATGGCGCAAGCGGTGTTGGTACCTGAGGCTCGGGTTGCCTATTTTAAGGGTGTTTCAAATCAAGATTTTAAAGTGACCCCCCTCGGCACAAAGGGGGAGATAGCACGTGTCGCCACGCGAGGGGCAGGTGAACAGAGCATTGTCGCTGCTAATATTATCAGTGAAAATTTACCGGATTATATTCTAGGGGGTGTAGAATGGAAGTAGTAACAAAAATATCGTTGATAATCTTGTTCTTCACGCTGAGTTTACCCCCGCTCATGGCTGAAGAGATGGATACCAGTGCTCCGTCAGTTCTTGTTATTCGGAGTGAAGGGGTTGATTTTGAAGAAGTTGTTCGCGGTATTCGGTACGAACTTGAAGGAACCTTTTCCATTGTTGATAAGGTCGTAGAGGAAGATGATGGTGTGTCGGTGATTGCAGCACTTAAGGAAGAACACTCTCCCGAAGTTGTTGTTTTAATGAATAATGTGCAGATTAATATGTACCGGGAATATCAGCAGGGCCTCGATACAGAGCACTATACCCCGACGGTGAGTGTCATGGCCGCCTCAGTTGGACCGTATATTCAAGATATCGAAAACAGCGTGGCTATCGAGTATGAGATACCGGTTGTCACCAGTGCCGTGGCAGTTCGGAATGTGTTTAATCTGGACGTACAACGTATTGGTATCGTGCATCGTGAGTATCTATCTGGGTTTGTTGAAGAAAACCGTATCTTTTGTCAAAGTGAAGGTATTGATCTTGTAACAAGGTCCGTGTCGGATGCAAATGAGGTTGGACAGGCCCTGTCTGAACTGGAAGACGAAGATATTGATGCCTTATGGATTCCCAATGATAATGCCCTCCTTACACAGGAGCTCATAGTTGGAACATGGATTCCCTTTGTAAATGAAAATCGTCTTGCCACCATTGTTGGAGTTGAAGCCTTGGTAAATCCTGACTTTAGTTTTGGTAATTTTGCAGTTGTTCCCGATAATGCGGCACTTGGCAGTCAAGCTTCTAATCTCATATTTGATCTTATGTATGGCGATTGGACTGTGTTTGAGAGCGGAGCAACACAACCACCGCTTTCAGTGAAAACGGTGGTAAATGGTCGGGCAGGAAGAGACTTTTTTGGCATTGACCAAGATGACTTGGTTTCTGTGGATCGGGTTTTGGAATAAAAATGAAAAAATCTGCTTATTTAGCTCCACCTTAATTATTTTCTAGTTAGAACCTGTTAAAAGGAATGAATATGGCTCACCTACGTACCGCTGATCTTCTTGTTAATCTACTGGTACTCGTCACTGGAGAAGAGTGATAGGGGCGGGCTATTCTCTACTATAATGTGTAACCCGTCTCATCTGAGACGGGTTTTTTTTTGATGCTTGTGCTCTTTTGAGGAGGCGATATGGGAAATAAAAAACGGTATACAGGAGCGGAGATTTTAATTGATGCGCTTCAAAAAGAGGGTGTTGATACAATATTTGGCTATCCCGGAGGAGTCCTTATTCCTCTCTACGATGCATTATATGATTGCAAAACCATGGATGTTGTCTTAACCCGTCATGAACAGGGTGCCGCTCACGCTGCTGATGGATATGCACGCGTTACGGGAAAAGCAGGGGTCTGCATGGGCACTTCCGGACCGGGGGCCACAAATTTGGTAACAGGTATAGCCACGGCATTTCTTGACTCCATACCTATGGTTGCTATTAGCGGTCAGGTGGCAACACCGCTTTTGGGTACTGATGCCTTTCAAGAGGCTGATCTCGTTGGTGTTACCCGTCCTATTACAAAACACAATTTTCTTGTGAAAGATATTAAGGAGCTTCCCGAGGTTATTAAAAAAGCATTTTATATTGCAAACAGTGGTCGTCCCGGTCCGGTTCTTATCGATTTGCCGAAAGATGTAACCACTGCTACCATGACAGGGTATTCCTATCCTGAGACCATAGAAATGCGGAGTTATCGTCCAAACCTCGATGGGCACCCCGGGCAAATTAAACGAGCGGCAACGGCCATAAAACGGGCTAAAAAACCCCTTGTATATGCCGGGGGAGGAGTTATTATATCCGGTGCTCAAAAAGAACTTATTCATCTTGCAGAAACTATTGATGCTCCCGTAACAACCACTCTAATGGGGCTTGGCGGGTTTCCCGGAGATCACAATCTCTTTGTCGGGATGCCTGGGATGCATGGGAGTAAGGCGGCAAATTACGCCTTGCAAAACAGTGACTTGATTATTTCCGTGGGGGCACGTTTTGATGATCGAGTAACGGGAGATGTGTCAAAATTTGCACCCCATGCAAAGATTATACATATTGATATTGATCCCGCGTCTATTTCAAAAATTATTACCGTAGACATTCCTGTTGTTGGGGATGCGCAACGCATACTTGCTGAGCTTAATAAGGTTGTACAGCCGGCAAAACACGAGGAGTGGCGGGCCTATTTGCATGGCTTTAAAGAGTCCTATCTCTATGGGTATAAAAATAAGAGTGATGTTTTAATGCCGCAATATGTGATTGAGGAAATGCACCGTATTACCGGTGGTGATGCCTTTGTTACTACCGATGTTGGACAGCATCAGATGTGGGCTGCACAATACTACCACTTTGCCAATCCACGTAGATGGATAACCTCTGGCGGTCTTGGTACCATGGGGTTTGGTTTGCCTTCTGCCATGGGCGCTTCCTTTGCCTTAGATCGAGGGCCTGTATGGAGTATTTCCGGTGATGGGGGCTTTCAGATGAATTTGCAGGAATTGGCCACCATCAAGATAAATAAGCTTCCTGTGAAAATTATTATCCTTAATAATAAGTACCTTGGCATGGTACGTCAGTGGCAGGATATTTTCTTTAACAAACGGTATAGTTCCGTATGTCTTACGGCAGATTGCAGTTGTGATGGCTGTGGTACAGAACAGGAGTGTGACACTCGCGGTTCATATATGCCTGATTTTATTCGACTTTCGGAAAGCTATGATATTCCCGCACGGCGTGTTACGGATCCGGGATCGATTACAGAAGCCTTGGAGTGGGCCCGAGACACGGAAGGTCCGGTGCTGCTTGAATGTATGGTGTCACCTGAAGCAAATGTGTTTCCCATGGTTGCTCCCGGGGCAGCCCTTGACGAAATAATCGAAGATGAGGAGTTACAAGATGAATAAACGACATACAATTTCAGTGCTTGTAGAAAATAATAGTGGTGCCCTTAGTCGTATTTCCGGCCTTTTTTCGGCACGGGGGTATAATATTGCCAGCTTATCAGTTTCTGCCACAGAGGATCACGGTGTGTCGCGGATGACCATCGTTGCCTTGGGAGATGATGCAATTATTGAGCAGATTACCAAGCAATTAAATCGTCTTATCGATGTGATTAAGGTCCTTGATTTCAAGGATAAGGAGAGTGTAGACCGTGAGTTAATGGTTGCAACTATTCAGGCAACGCACAAAATCCGCCATGAAATAGTAAGCCTTTTGGATATTTATAATGGAAAAATACTCTCTGTTTCTAATCGTTCCTTAGTGATTGAGGTGAGTGAACGGTCGGATGTCTTGGATGATTTTATCGCTATTATAAGCCCCTATGGTATTCGAGAGATTGCCCGGAGTGGCCCTGTGGCGTTAGCAAAACCAAAAATGAATGAGTAACCCCTGCGAGGAGGTGTGATGTCAGAGAGAGTTATTATTTTCGATACAACCTTGCGGGATGGTGAACAGGCACTTTCTGCGTCTCTGTCTTTAGAGCATAAACTCCGCATTGCGCGACAGTTAGAGCGTCTTGGAGTTGATGTAATTGAAGCAGGGTTTCCCGTGTCATCCCCGGAGGATTTCCGCTCCGTGAAGGCGATTGCTGATACCGTTACCGATAGCACGGTGTGTGGTCTTTCCCGAGCGGTGAAGGCAGATATAGAAGCGTGTGGTGCGGCATTGAAAAATGCGGAACGCAGTCGTATACACACCTTTGTGGGAACTTCCCCCATTCATATTCATAAAAAATTGCGGAAGACAGAATCTGCTGTTATTGACCTTGCTCGCGAGCATGTCCGTTTTGCACGGAATCTCTGCGATGAAGTAGAGTTTTCCGCAGAGGATGCCTGTCGTACAGAACCTGATTTTCTCTGTCGTATCGTGGAGGAAGCCATTTTAGCAGGGGCAACAACCATAAACATCCCCGATACGGTGGGGTATGTGGTACCTGAGCTGTATGCGCAAATGGTGGATGATTTGATGAATCGTGTTCCCAATATCGACCAAGCAGTACTCTCCGTACACTGTCACAATGATCTTGGTATGGCTACGGCCAACTCAATCACGGCGGTCAAGCATGGTGCTCGGCAGATTGAGTGTGCCATGAACGGTATTGGAGAGCGTGCGGGAAATTGTGCCCTTGAAGAGGTCGTAATGACCTTGGCAACTCGGCAAGACTACCTGCCCTATGAGTGCGGTGTGGTTACTGAAGAAATTATGCGTACCAGTAAGCTGGTTCGTGATCTGTGTAGCATGCCCGTGCAGCCAAATAAGGCGGTTGTTGGTTCAAGCGCCTTTTCGCACAGCTCAGGCATTCATCAGGATGGCATCTTAAAGGCGCAAAACACCTACGAAATTATGACGCCTCAGTCGGTTGGCTTAAAAGAAAATGTGATGAATCTTACAAGCCGATCGGGAAAACATATGGTAAAAAATCGTCTGATTGAGCTGGGATATCGAGAAGATGAATTTGATATTGCAGAATTTTACACTCGCTTCATTGACCTTGCCGATAAAAAAGGGACGGTTTATAATGACGACCTTATTGTCCTCATGGAACTTGATGGAGAAAATGTCGCTGATGTTTGGCACCTCGACTATTACAATATTTCCAGCGGACAGGTGCCCACCGCAACCATTGTGTTAACTGATGATGCGGGGCATAAGCATCAGGAGGCTGCTGTTGGTGATGGTGCTGTAGATGCTGCTACAAAGGCAATTAATCGAATCGTGCGTTACGATATTGCCGTTATGGATTTTCATCTTGAGGCTGTTACCAAGGGGAGTGAGGCGATTGGAAAGGTTCGTATTGACGGTACCTATGATGAACAGGCCTATGTAGGAAATGGCACTTCAACCGATATTGTTGAGGCGTCACTTCGTGCATACCTTGATTTGGTAAACAAGGTTGCACGCATCATAAAGGTTGGAAGAGGCAATTCTCCTGCTGGCTATTCAGGGCAAGAGTGATACTATTTCCTTGGGGTGCTGCACGTAGTGCTGCGCCTCATAGCCTTCCAGTTCCTTACGGGTGCGAAATCCCCATAAAGCAGCTACTCCAAAATATCCTCCGGCAGATGCTGTTTGAAGGTCAACTTCTGAATCGCCAATGAAGAACGTCTCTTCTGGTGGTATTTTAAGCTGTTTCGATATGGCAAGTGCCCCTGCAGGCGATGGTTTTCGCGGGTAGTTGTCCCGTTGTCCACAGATAGAAACAAATGTGTCAGGGAAGAACTTTCTGACAATTTCGAGGGCTTTTGGTTGGGGCTTATTTGTTACTACGGCCAAGGGGATATCACGTTCCTTCAAGGCTCTTAGGAGTGGGTAAATTCCCTCGTATACATGTGTCTGAGGGGGTGATACGTTTGCATAGTTACGAAGGTAGATGCTTGTGTAGTGAGCAACGTGCTCCGGTATAGCTCCAACTTCTTGTGGAAGCGCGCGTTGCACGAGGGCGGAAACGCCATCGCCAATAAAGCGTCGAATGGCTTCGCAAGAGTGGGTCGGAAAGCCCTCTTTCTCCAAAGTTTCATTTAAAGAACGACAGAGATCTCCCAAGGTATTTAGTAAGGTTCCGTCCAAGTCAAAAAATACAGCCTTTATTGTCATACTGCCTCCATGGTGGAATCACCTTAAAATACATGTTGGCTCATGGTGAATGGGTTTGGGGTGTTGTATTTACACGCTGTTTCTGTACAAAGAAACACAAGGGGTTAGGAAAAATCAAAAAGTTTTGAGGAGAGAAAACATATGCTATATTATCGGACATAACACCTTGTACAAGAAGGAGTGAGTATGGCCGAAAAAGAGTTGTCCGTCTTGGAGATTGCCCAAGGGCAGGTGAAGAAAGCCTGCGACAAACTACAAACAAATCAAGCAGTATATGAGATTTTAAAAAACCCGATGCGGGTTCTGGAAGTATCATTCCATGTTAAAATGGATGATGGTTCAACACGGTGTTTCACCGGGTATCGTTCACAGCATAATAATGCGTGTGGTCCCTATAAAGGGGGGATTCGTTTTCACCCCAGTGTTACCGTAGAAGAGGTGAAGGCTCTTTCAACATGGATGACCTTTAAGTGTTCAGTGGTGGGATTGCCCTTTGGGGGAGCCAAGGGCGGCGTTGCTTTGGACCCCCGTGAGTTTTCTGATATGGAAATGGAACGTATTACCCGGGAATTTGCCCGTGCGGTTGCACCCATAATTGGTGAGAAGGAAGATATTCCTGCCCCCGATGTGAATACGAATGCCCATACCATGGCGCTCATGGTCGATGAGTATGAGAAAACAACGGGGAATTTCGAACCGGGTATTTTTACAGGAAAGCCGGTGGAATTTTACGGCTCTCTTGCCCGGAGTGAAGCAACGGGATACGGTGTTGCTGTCATGGCAATACAAGCGGCACAAAAGCAGCGTATTGACCTCTCCGAAGCAAGAGTCGGCATACAGGGCTTTGGGAATGTGGGGAGTTTTGCTGCAATGTATATTGAGCAGGCCGGTGCGAAAGTGACCTATGTTGAAGATCACACGGGCTGTATCTACAATAAGCATGGGCTCCATATTAAAAACCTCATGGATTATAATAAAAAATATGGCTCCATTGCAGGATATCCCGGTGCCACAGCGGTTGATGAGTCTGTTATTACGGCGGATGTCGATATTCTTATGCCATGCGCGCTTGAAAATCAGATACATGGGAAAAATGCTTCAGATATACAGGCATCAATAATCTCAGAAGGAGCAAATGGTCCTACCACTCCTGAGGCAGATCGTATCTTGGAGAAAAAGTCCGTATTGGTTATTCCCGATATTCTTGCCAATAGTGGTGGGGTGACTGTGTCATATTTTGAATGGGTTCAGAACCTCATGCGTCATCACTGGGAGTTTGAGCTAATTCAAACCAAGCAGCGAAATATCATGGAGAAGGCGTTTAAGGAAATCTGGGAGCTGAAAAGTGACCACTCGGTAGATATGCGAACCGCGGCGTACATGCTTTCTGTAAAGCGTATTGCTGAGACGATGCAGTATCGCGGCTGGTATTAGTATATAATTTCCCGGGGAGTCCCCTCTCCGGGATCATGGGTAAAAACGCCTTTTTTGAGGAAATAATTGTGTGAATATCCATTTACACATTTACACCGTATAGGGAAACTATTATTTTAATGGGGTTTAAAGCAATCAACCCCGCTTTGGAGGTTATTACGTGAGCACAAAAAAGAAATCCTCACCCGATTTAACACCGTCAGAAAAAGTGTTTTTTGAGCATGTTTCACAGTTTTGGGAAAAATACAGCAAATACTGTATCTTCGGAGCTCTTATTGTAGGTGTTGCGGGTATAAGTGTCCTCTCGGTGCAGTATCGGACTGCGCAAGAGAAAGCAGTTGCTCAGCGAGCATATCTACAGGCTCTTGAGGGTGATCAGACAGAGCAAATGGAGGCGCTTAAAGCAGTAGTAGCTGATCATAGTGAGTATGAGTATGCTGCCATGAGTGCTTTGAAGATCGGTGAGCTCTATCTTCGTGAAGGGGATTACTCGACCTCCATAGAATGGTTTGAACGTGCTGAAAAGAAAAGTTCTCATGAGCTGGTAAGAGACATGGCTCGGGAGAATATTGGTGCTGCCTATGAATACCTTGGTGAGTATGATTTAGCCATGGAGGCGTACAAGGAGCTGACCCGTGTGCGTAATTCTTTCCGAACTCCCTCAGTGTATCTGAAAATGGCTTTCTTGGAAATGTCCCGGGGAAACCTTGACAGGGCGGCAGTATATAGTCAAAAAGTTATTGCTGATGACGATGTTGAGACATCGGTGAAATCCTCTGCAAAAGGGCTGTACGCACAACTTAACGCCATGGGTGTAGATAACTGACGTGACGGTTTTAACGCCAGAACACACAGTAAAATTATTGGAGCTCTCCGCAGCAGCACTTGATGGGATTGCGTTCTCCCGTGAGGTGGTTTCTTTTTTTCTCAGGAGTATGCCCTTTCTGTAGCGGTTCAGATCATTTTTCCCTTTGCAACGAATCTTCGCATTACGACCTCGGGGGTCAGTGCAATCACAGAAGAGGCGCAGGCGGGTTTTTCAGAGGCTGTTACCACTACAACTGCGGATTGGACCATCTCCATTACCACGGAATCAAGCAAAGATCTTTTACAGTATAAACCAGTATTGCAGGTCGCATCGACACTTATTGGGCAATGTTTATCCCGTGAAGATGCACGATATCGTGCGGTGGCGCAAAAAGCAACCGCTGTATTGGGAATAAACTATCATAAACTCCGTAATGTTATGGGAGGGATCAGTGGCTTGGTACAACTAAGTGAAGTTGAGGCAGGCCATAATGACGAGCTCCTATCAAATTTTTCAGAAATGCTTTCGGTAATTCGATCCTTTGATGATGGAAGCCGTGAGGCGATGAATCTGTATCGTGGAGAGCCGCTTCACTGTCGTGAGGGAGAAACCTTTTTAGCTAACTTTGTTACGGAGCATTCTGCCCGCCGCAAGCGCGTGTTTTCTCTCGCAGATATTGACCTTTCTTTTGAGATTCCAGATTCGGTGGTTCTGCCTCATCATGATGAGTATATTGCTGTTTTAGTTGATCAGTTGATCTCAAACGCCTATGATGCGTGTAAAGGGGGGCAGGGACGGGCGGTGTCCTTTTCTGCAGAACAGCATGCTGATACGTGTGTTATTCGGGTGGAAGATTCTGGGCGCGGAATTCCCTATGCCCAACAGCGACACATTTTTACACCATTTTTTACGACAAAGAATAAGCATTTGGGGGTAGGGTTGTACACGCTGCGACGATATGTTGAGACATGGGGCGGACGCGTTTCGGTCTACTCTGTTCCGCAAAACGGTACAACAATCACCCTGCATATACCCCTTTGATCCTTGAGGAGGATGAAGTATGAAAATTTTGTTATTGGAAGAGAGTCGTGGGTTTCGGGATACCTTGCACGACGCGTTACAAAAAGCCGGTCACGAGCCCGCCTTATGTCATGACAGCGGGGCGTTTATTGAGGCTGCTTTGTCTGTAGGATATGATTGTGCGGTCATTGATGTGCGGAGCTGGTTTCGTGGTGAGGCCTTGTATTCGTATATGAATATTTTGGAAAAGATGGATCCGATTCCCATGCTTTTTCATCATACGCCGGAGGGGTTTAAAACCCTTGATGGCCGTGAGCCGGTTGCGGAAGATATCGTCTTGGAAGGTTCATGCAGTGTAGACGATATTGTGCAGGCATTATAATACGTATTGAAAGAATTACTGACACTATAACAGGGGAAGGCTCATCTTGAAAGGTATTGCTGAGTATATAAAAGATCGCGGGCATGACTCCACCATCTGGGCATTGTGGGCGTGGAATGGTGTAATTACAGAAGAGGAAATTCGTTTGCAGTTGGGGAAACTGGGTGAAACCGGTGTAGACGGTGTTATTATCCGTCCCTCCTCCGATATGTTTCCCCTGTACCTTTCAGATGAGTTTTGGAAGCTCTTTGATGTGCTCTTGTCTATTGCCCGTGAGCGGGGAGTATCCGTCATGCTCGGAGATGACTTCAGTCGTCCCGGTGAGTCTCCCTTTCTTGCCGATGTGAGTGGGAAGCAGCATTTGCGGGCAGCACGTTTGGCGGTTGAAGAAGAACATAATCTGGAAGAGGGGGATACCTTTAACTTCACTCCTTCTCCGGTACGTAAGCAGTACGTTGTTGCTGTGCAAAGAAATAAGCGGAAGATATACCTCTCTGATGCACAAACCTTGTTTGACGGAGAAGGTTCAGAACACGTAGAGTGGGCTGTTCCTGAAGGGCACTGGAAAGTGGTGGTGTTTGAGGTTACCTATGATGCGAGCTGTGATGGAGAGTATTTACCCAATTTCTTCAGTATGAAAGCTGGTCAAACCTACGTAAATGTCGTTCTCGATGAGTTTGCACAGCGCTATCTCCCGACCTACGAAGATGTATTTCGCGGTGTGTTTTGTGAAGTTCCGGCTCTTCTTCCCTCAAAAGCAGGGGTTCCTTGGGATGATGACCTCCTTATTTCCAAATATCGCTCACGATATAAACGCAATCTTATTGAAACAATGCCTGCCCTGTTCTATGAAGTTGCCGATAATGAAATAAAGTATCGTCCTCATGTGTACAGTTTTCTTCAGGATACCCTGTACGACCGCTTTCCCGCAGTGGTTGATAAATGGGTGAAACAAAACTCCCTCTCTTTGTGGGTTGCTGGGCCAGAAGGTGATCGCGCTGGTGGTTCCCAGTATCTACCAGATTTATTCTCTCATCCCAAGGGTGATTTCGATGTTATTGGTACGTGTCGACGAGGCTCTCGGCGCGTAAATGACATATCTCTGCTTTCTCTGCTTGCTCGAGCCCGTATGGAAAACAAACCCGTTTTTTCTATTCTGGGGCGTAGTGTGCGCATGGATGGCGCCAGCATCGGTGAGCTCAAACAGGAAGCTCTGTTCTTTGCCGTTAACGGAGTTTCTCATATTATTATTGATGGGATTAAGTTTAATAGAAATTACCGCTACGAAGAGGTGTCACCGCAGGTCTTATCCTTCGGGTCACCGGATTTTTTCACCATGAAAGATCTTGTGACACTCACGCGGAGTAATCTGAATTTCTCTGCTCAGTGTGAACGCTATGGCGATTCCGTCGCTGTGGTATTCCCTAGCTCTTCAATTATGTCAGATTATAATCCCGATTCACCCACGGCAATAAAGACGGCCTATCGAAATATTATGGAGAGTATCGCCTGTCTCCAAGAGTTGGGTATTAATTTTGAAGTTGTTGATGAGCAGATGCTCTTGGACTGTGAAATTACCAAGGACGGGGTGCTTCTTCATAAAGATGATGAGTATTCAAGCATCACCGGGGTGATTTTTCCCTATGCGCGGCTCATAAATAACTCCTTCTTTGTAAAAGTTGAACAGATGTCAAAGAAAAAGATAGCCCTCTTTTTTGTAGATGCTCCCCCTGAAGGAAGTTTTGATGATGGTCATAGCCCCAGTTTTATTAAACGGGTTCATAAGTTGGTTCGGGCAAAGACAAAGCGCGTTGACTATGGTTCCTGTGAAAAATTACGGGAGATGTTTGCAGAAGATAGCTTTCGTGGGGAGATAAAAACAAAGGGTATTACCAACCCTGCAGTACTATGGAAAAAGAATGTAGAAATTAATGGGGTAGATGGGTACTGGCTTTTTAATGCAGGTACTGAAGATTCAACCCTCCGTCTCTTTCCCTACGAAAACACCGAGGATGATGAGAATGGCGATCGATATATTGCATACGATATAACAACGGGAAATACCCTGCGCATTGATTTGGAATCGCATAATCGTGATCTGTTTACTCTCTTTCCTGGGCAATCACTCTTTATGAGCTACGATGAAGAATCGCGGGAAGAGACCCCCATTACGAATAAGTACCGTATAAAACTGAAAGAGGATCGATGGAAGTTCGATACTGATTCCTTAAATAGCTTTCCGCTCTCTCGCTGGAGCAGCAAGATTGGCATTAACCGAAACGCGGGAAGTCTGACGTATTATAGTGAGGGGCATTTTGTATCACATGAGTTTGGGTATGAGGCATACCTCGTATTTCTCGATAGCATCCCCCATGATAAGGGGACTCTTAATAAACGTTTTCGTGTTTCCTTGAATGGTCGCGAGCTTCTTCCCATGAAAAAGCGTATTCCTGAGCAGGATGGGAAAGCCGCCTTTTTTGATGACTCATCGACCTTACTTATTTATGATATGTCAGAGGCTGTTGTAAAGGGGAATAATCGGGTCCTAATCCTTTCAAATGGCGAACCAGATTTGCCAGACCCTGTTAAGTACCCGCCTTTTGTAGCGGTTGATAACCCCGTAGATAAATCGGGTAAGGTGTGGACGGTTATTGGAAAGCGAAAAAATGACGTGTATGAGTGGGGCGGTTTTGGATATCCCTTTCTCTTGGGCACGGGGGTGTACTCCATGACCTTTGAAGTGCCTAATTTATTTGAAAGCATTTATTTGAATTTTACGAAGCTCTCAGGAAGTGCAGAGGTGATTCTGAATGGAGTTTCCTACGGGGTGTTACAGTGGTCGCCGTATCGCTTAAATATTACGGAGCAGATAAAACTGAAAGAGCGGAATGAACTGGTTGTAAAGGTTCAGAATACCCTTGATGTGATTAATCATCTCAGTGCTGAGAAATCGGGGATTCTTGGGCCGGTATATTTGGATATATATGGGGATAAATCAAGTGAGAAATCCTTGGAAGAGGATGAGGAAGTTGTTCGTGATGATTTTGATGAATAGTTATTTATACAATGGAGGATGTAATGGCTGAGAAGTACGTTTATTCCTGGGGTGGTGGTACCGCCGAGGGTAATGCTACGATGAAACAGGAGCTTGGCGGAAAAGGGGCAAACCTTGCTGAGATGACAACCATCGGTGTACCGGTTCCACCGGGGTTTACCGTTTCAACTAAGGTGTGTGGGTACTATTACTCACATAATGAGACTCTTCCTTCGACTCTGGAAGCTGAGATAACGGAGCACATTGCCCGTTTAGAGAAAAACAAAGGTGCAACCTTCGGTGATCTTGAAAATCCTCTCCTCGTATCAGTTCGTTCCGGTGCTGCTGTATCAATGCCCGGCATGATGGATACGGTATTGAACCTTGGCTTAAACGATGATGTTGCTGCGGCCATGGGGAAGAAAATTAACAATGAGCGTATGGCCTACGACTCGTATCGCCGCTTTATCAACATGTTTGGTGATGTGGTAATGGGTGTTGATCACCACAAATTTGAAGTAAAACTCTCTGAGGCAAAGAAAAAGGCCGGTGTGCAGAACGATAATGAGCTTTCTGCAGATGAGCTGAAAGAAGTCTGTCAAGAGTATAAAAAAGTATACGAAGCTGAAACAGGCGAAGCCTTCCCCACAGATGCACGGGACCAGCTGGATAAATCTATCATGGCGGTAATTAAGTCATGGATGACGCCTCGGGCAGAGCTCTATCGCCAAAAAGAAAAAATCTTCGGTCTTGAAGGTACGGCGGTGAATGTACAGGCCATGGCCTTTGGTAATATGGGACAGGATTCCGGTACGGGTGTTGCCTTTACTCGCGACCCTTCCTTGGGAACCAATGAGTTCTACGGTGAGTTCCTGGTGGACGCGCAGGGTGAAGATGTTGTTGCCGGTATTCGAACTCCCATGCCGATTAAAGAAATGAAAACCGTATGGCCTGATATCTATAAAGAGCTTGATGACATTCGTCTGAAACTTGAAAAACACTACGGTGATATGCAGGATGTGGAGTTTACCATTGAAAAGGGTAAGCTGTATATGTTGCAGACTCGTACAGGGAAACGAACTGGTCTTGCAGCGGTGAAAATTGCCTGGGACATGGTGCAGGAAGGAAAGATTTCCAAAGAAGAAGCCCTGAAGCGAATTGATGGTGATCATCTCAATCAGCTTCTCTTTCCTATTCTTAATCCTTCTGAGAAGGCTTCGGCAATCTCAGATAATCGTCTCTTCTCAACAGGTCTTCCCGCTGGCCCCGGTGCTGCCACAGGACAGGTTGTATTTACTGCTGACGATGCTGTTGCATGGCATAAGCAGGGTAAAAATGTTATCTTGGTACGAAAAGAAACATCCCCTGAAGATGTGGCCGGTATGGCATCTGCCGAGGCATGTATTACTTCCACAGGTGGTATGACTTCTCATGCGGCAGTGGTTGCTCGTTCATGGGGTAAGTGTTGTGTTGTTGGTGCCGGTGATTTAGCCATTGACTATGATGCAAAGACTGTTACCTGCAATGGTATGACGGTTAAAGAGGGTGATATCCTTGCCGTTGACGGATCTACCGGTGAAATGATTGTTGGCGAGATTCCTACCTCTGCATCTCCCGTGATTGCCGGTGTTGTTGATGGTGATACAGAGGCACAGAAAACAGAAGTCTTCAAAATGTTCAATGACATTATGAATTGGGCTGACGGTGTGAAGAAATTGACCGTTCGTACCAATGCTGACTCCCCCCGTGATTCAAAGGTTGCTCGTGCCCTCGGTGCACAGGGTATTGGTCTGTGTCGTACGGAGCATATGTTCTTTGAGGGCGACCGCGTATGGTCTGTTCGTAAGATGATTCTTGCGGAAAGCGAAGAAGCACGGAAAGAGGCCATTGCAGAACTTCTTCCCTATCAGCGTGAAGATTTCGAAGGTATCTTTAAAGAGATGGACGGCTATGGATGTACGATCCGTCTTCTGGATCCTCCCCTCCATGAGTTTCTTCCCGGCGATGAAGCTGGTATGAAGGAGATGGCTGAGCGGATGAACGTGGATATCTCTGTGGTGAAAGAGAAAATTGAATCACTCCATGAGCTAAACCCCATGCTTGGGCATCGTGGATGTCGCCTTTCCATTACCTATCCGGAAATTTGTGTAATGCAGGCGCAGGCTATTATTGAAGCTGCCTGTAATGAAGCTAAGAAGGGTACTGTGGTGAAACCAGAAATTATGGTTCCCCTTATTGGTAAGGAAGAAGAGTTTCAGATTCTTGCAAAAATTATTCGTGAAACTGCAGATGCTATTATTGCAGAGCGTGGAGTGGATGTTTCCTATCAAGTTGGAACTATGATGGAAATCCCTCGTGCGACACTTGTTGCGGATAAAGTATCTGGTGGTGATGCAGGAGCGGAATTTTTCTCCTTTGGAACTAACGATCTAACTCAGATGACCTTTGGCTATTCTCGTGATGATATTGGTTCGTTCCTTCCGGAATACCTTGACCAAAAGATTCTTCGGGAAGATCCGTTCCAGTCTATTGACCAAGAAGGGGTTGGATACCTTGTAGAACGTGGGGTTACCCTCGGTCGTCAGGGGCGTCCCGGTCTGAAATGTGGTGTCTGTGGTGAGCATGGTGGAGATCCGGCATCAGTGAAGTTTTTCCATGGTGTTGGTCTTGACTATGTGTCTTGTTCGCCCTATCGTGTTCCCATTGCACGTCTTGCGGCAGCACAAGCGGTTATCGAAGAAAAATAAATTTCTAAGAATACCATCTTCGGGGCTGTCTCTTTCAGGGAGACAGCCCTTTTTTTATATGCTGAATTAATTGAACTTCAGTAAAACGCTTCTTCATGATAAGCGGCGTTCATATGATTAACATTCAGGGTTAATTCCAATGACTATTGCGTTTTAAGGGAGCTGGTCAGAGGCATCACAGAGATTGAATCTGCAATCTATCTGGCATGTACCACTATATTCTTATGGTATGGCAAGAATCATTATTCATGTATTCACGAAGTAATTACTTCACAAAGTGATAGTACTACGTATAAACAGCCTGACCCACTCGAATAAAGAGGCGTTAGACGTAATATGGTACTATGATTATGCGATAAACTACGATTCAAAACAGCCACAGATTGTGCATCACCTAAATAGGTACGAGTATATGA